>JAGVII010000897.1 GCA_020056155.1 Afipia sp. | reverse complement strand
CTGATCTGCACCGCCGATCGCGCGAGCTTCGACGCGGTGCGCGCGGCCTTGCTGGGCTGACTCGTGTCCGACGCTCAGTAGCCGACGGCCAGGCCGTCGCGCCGCCCATCGGAAGCGGCGATGTAGAAATCCTCGCCGCCGCGCTGCACCAGTTGCGCGGCACCGAAATCCAGATGGCCGGTCGGCAGGATCTGGACGGCATGCCCCCTGGCCCGCAGCCCCTCGGCCACGTCCGCGGGCATGTGCGCTTCGAGCTTCACGCTGCCGTCGAGCGGCGAGACCATGAACCGCGGCGCGTCGTTCATGGCCTGCGGGTTCTGGGAGAAGTCCGCGAGCCCGCACATCATCTGGACATGGCCTTGCGCCCGCATGAACCCGCCCATGACGCCGAAGGCCATCACCGGCTTTCGATCGGGGACCGTCACGAAGCCGGGAATGATCGTGTGCAGGGGCTTCTTGCCGGGCCCCACTTCATTGGGATGTCCCGGCACGACATCGACACATTGGAATCGAGCGAAAGCACGATTCCATCATTGCACGGTCAATTAATTATCAACCGAGTCGATTCCGACAATTTAAGTTCCAACAACTCAAAATAGCATCGAGCCGATTACGATCATCTCGATGCGCAGAAGTTATCGGTTGCTCCAAAAGACAACCAATCTCATATACATCTCCAAAATTATCGTGCAATATTTCTTCTGTCATCAGGGGAAATAAATGAGAGATCTTTCACGGACCCGGACCGCACGCCAGACGGCGGTATCGATGCGGCAATCAGACAACCCCTCGCAACAGAAGCAGAGTCGGCAACCGACTTGCTGGCCAGTCGAGCTGAACTGAGCAGGAGTCCGCGCGCGGCCCCGAAATCCGGTCATCGCAGCGCTCGGCCCTCGGTTTCTCTTTCTTGCAGGGAGTATTTCAATGAGAAAAAAGAACGGCGCACCTCGCCGGCCGGATTCCAACGTATCGAAGACGAAGCCGCGGTGGATTCTCGCGGCATGCATTGCCATCACCGCCGCGGCGCTTCTGATGGCGCTCGTCTGGACGAATTTCATGCGCGCACCATCGAACCGGATCGTGGGACTGATCCTCAAGACGGAGCAGAATCCTTTCTTCGTCACGATGAAGAGCGCGGCCATCGACGCGGCGCGCACCCGCAACATCCAACTGCTCACGGCCGCGGGCCGCTACGACGGCGATACGCAGGCGCAGATCGATGCCATCGAGTCGATGGTCAAGGCCGGCGCGAAGACCCTGCTCATCACGCCGAACGGTTCCGCCATCAACGATGCGATCCGCAAGGCGCGCGGCGAAGGCGTGATGGTGCTCGCACTCGATGGCGCGACGAACCCGCCCGATGTGGTCGATGGCCTGCTGGCCACCAACAACTACGAAGCCGGCTTCATGATCGGCCAGTACGCGAAGGCGCGTTTCTCGAACAAGCGGCCACAGATCGCCATGATCGGCACGGACGCGCACGCGGTCGGCGTGGCGCGGCACAACGGATTCCTGGCGGGCCTCGGGCTGCCGGGAGCGAGCCCCGCGCTCGCGTCCCTTGCAACCCCTCCAGAGGTCGTTTGTGTCGGAAACTCCCTCGGCGATCGCGCGCGCGGACAGGCGGCGATGGCCCAGTGCCTGCGTTCGGCGCCGGACATCAACCTGGTCTACACCATCAACGAGCCCACGGCCGCTGGCGTGCACGAAGCACTCGAGTCGGCGGGCAATGCGAACGACGCGATGATCGTGTCGATCGACGGCGGCTGCCCGGGCGTGCGCGACGTGGGCGCCGGCATCATTGCCGCCACCGCGCAGCAGTATCCCGCGATGATGGCCGTGTACGGACTCGACGCGGCCGACACCTATGCGCGCACCGGACGCAAGGTCACGGGCAACACCGATACCGGTGTCAACCTGATCACCGAGAAGAGGGAGCCCGGCGACAAGTCGATGACGGTTGCCTGGGGTCTCGCGAACTGCTGGGGCGGGTGAGCGCCATCCGCCCTCCGGTGGATGCCGGGCCCGCCTCGGCAACCAGTGGCTAGACACCGTCGACGAGACGCAGCTTGTCCAGCGATTCGATGGCGATATGGCCGTAGGACAGCGAGATGGCCCCCGTCGATGCGATCGCGCGCAGCTCCATGGACAAGGTCTGCCTCGTGAGGCCGAGCATCATCGCCAAGGTGTCTTGAGTCACTGAAACGACGCGACGCGGCGAGTCGCTCAGCACGCCGTCACCCCGCGCGAGGTACTCGATTCGGCGGGCGATTCGCGCACGGGTGCTGCGCAGGTGAGCGTCTTCCATCAACTCGAAGATTCCGCGCGTGTGCGCGCACTGCAAGGCAGCCAGGGAACGCGCGAAGCCAGGCCGCAGCAACAACCGCTCGATCGTCTCCTCCCTCGCATGGAGCATTCGCGTGGGCGTCAGAACACAGACATCATGAGAACGCGGAAGCCTGTCGATGCTGGACACTTCTCCGAACCAGGAACCCCGGCCGACCAGCGACAGGATGGCCTCGCTGCCATTTGCTCCCAGCCTGGACGCCTTGAGTGTTCCACTGGCGACACCGAAGATTCCGTCCGCGGGATCCCCGCGATGGAACACATACTCGCCGGCCCGGAATTCCCGAAGCTCTCCTTCCTCCAGGAGTGCGCGGCGGTCGGATGCGTCGAGCGTCGCGAACCAGGCATTTCGATGGATGCCGGCCAGTTCATCCGATGTGAGTTCTGAACTCATGGCGGCGAACCGTGCCGCGAAAACGCCCGACGCGCCGTGTTCCGCGTGGAAGCCGAGGACCTCGATTGCACGCCGGGCTTGCTGCTCGTGCGCCAACATTTCTCACCCATCTCTCTCCTTTCCTCATTGCCTTCGAATGCCAGGCCCCGCGCGACGAGCGGTCTCGGCGCGCCGACCTTTGCCGGTCGCGAGGAAGCCGCAGTGCTGGCCTGGCGATGTGTGACGAGCTGATAAGACCATGAGCGGCGGATTCATGTCGAGAAAAATTGTTTCGAACGCCAATAACAAAATCTTCGCCATGCGTCCCGGTGTCGCGCCCGAGTCGCATCGCGAATTGATGATTTCTTGACCACCTCCCGATAGCGAATTGCGGGAAGCGTGCGGGGCGGGAGCGGATCTGCTCGACCTCCCGCGCTTCTTCCTGGGGCTAACCCGCAATTTGCAAGATTTCTTGCGGTCTTGCGCGAGTCGCTTCACTAGCCTCGGGGGCGATCGCTGTCAGCGAATCGATCACCAGTTTTTCCAAAGGGGAGTCCTATGAAGAAGTCCGATCTTTCGATCACCGTCCTGTCGGCCATGCTGATGGTGTTGCCCATCGCATCGCAGGCGCAGACGGCAGGCGCCACGGTCTTCGGCGTCAGCGAGAGCGTGCTGGCCGACGTGGCAAAAGGCTGGAGCGTCAAGAAGACGATCCTCCATGCCGAAGTCCGCAACGATGCGGCCAAGCCCGAGAGCCTCGGCAAGGTCGAGGATCTGATCGTGGCGCCGGATGGCACGGTCTCCTACCTGATCGTCAACGCCAGCAAGTTCCTGGGCATCGCCGACCATCGCATCTCGATTCCCGTTTCGCAATTCAGGCACGTGGGCAACATCCTCGTGCTTCCGGGCGCGACCAAGGAGGAGCTGCGCAAAGTGCCGGTGTTCATCTATGCCAAGAACTGAGGGAACGGACATGACGACCAACATCATCCTGATCACCTGGCCCGATTCGAGCCAGGCCTACAAGGCCTTCTCGGCCGTCAAGAGCTCGAGCCATGTCGATGCCTCGCAGGCGGCGGTCCTCGAGCGTTCGCCGGACGGACGATTCAGCGTCAAGGACGGCAACAGCAACACCGTAGGCCTGGGCACCTTCGGCGGCGGGCTGATCGGGGGCCTGGTGGGCATTCTCGGCGGGCCGCTCGGCATGCTGCTGGGGTTCTCGAGCGGATCGCTGTTCGGTTCGGTGGTCGATCTCGGCCAGTTGGAGCGCACCGAATCGGTCATTGCAGCCATGAGCCAATTGATTCGGCCCGGTACCGCCGCGTTGCTGTTGCAGGTAGACGAAGATTCGCCGGCCATGATCGATACGACGGCACAGGAGCTCGGCGGCCAGGTGCTGCGCCTCCCTCTAGAGCAGGTCGAAGCTGAAGTGCTTGCCGCCGAAGCCGCGGCCGTTGCCGCCGCGCGCGAAGCAAGCCGGGTTCTGCGCGAGGAAAGCAAGGCCGAGCGCAAGGCGGAGCGCTCCGCGGATTGGGAAAACATCAAGCAGAAGTTCAAATCGGTCTTCTCCTGATGGGTTGAATCGAGTGCGTGGAAATCCAGTTGCACTGGTACCACCCAAGTCCCTCAATTCCGATATCCATCGAACTTCAACTTGTCCTCCGGCCCGCCTCGCGCGGGCCTTCTTTCGTGTCGCCGCCGGGCAGCGAAGACGCTCTCTCCAACTTGTTGAACATCATCGGGCGGCGCGACAACGCGCGCTCGATCATCACCCTGGGTTGACCTGACCATGACG
>JAGVII010000781.1 GCA_020056155.1 Afipia sp. | reverse complement strand
TGCATGGCGTGGCTCTCGTCGAAGACGATCACTCCGTCAAAATCGGAGCCCAACCATTCGACGATCTGCCTCACGCGCGAAAGTTTCTCGCCGCGCTCGTCGGTCCGCAGCGTGGCGTAGGTGGTAAATAGGATGCCTTCCGTGAGCCGGATTGGCGTGCCCTGCCGGAAACGGGAAAGCGGCGTGACGAGGAGCCGCTCCATCCCAAGCGCCGACCAGTCGCGTTGCGCATCCTCAATGAGCTTGTCGGACTTGCTGATCCAGACCGCGCGGCGGCGACCTTTCAGCCAGTTGTCGAGCAGGATGCCGGCGACCTGCCGGCCCTTCCCCGCGCCAGTGCCATCGCCCAGGAACCAGCCCCGGCGAAAGCGAACGGCATTTTCCGCGTCGTCGCGCGCGGCCGCCACGACGTCAAAAGTCGCATCGACTGTCCAGGCGCTGCGAGAAACGCGGAATGCGCCTCGCCGGCGTAGATGATGCTCTCGAGTTGGGCATCGGATAGGATGCCATCCGATATGACGTTAGCCGGCAGGTGCGGCCGGTAGGACGGCTCCGGCGGTGCGACGGAAGCCATCGCGGCGGACTGCACGAGCTTTGTGGGATGCGGTTGCGCGCCTGGAATACGGATCGACTGCAGTGTGTAAGCCTCATAAAGCGAATCGGTGATGCTGCCGCCATCCGTGGGCGTCCAATCCACCGGCTCGTAGGCGACTTCGGTCGCCACGGGAGCAATTGCCGGCACGGCTGCAGCCGACTGGCGCTGAGCGACGTAGGCACGTACTGTTCGAGGCGTTGCAGGGCTGGCAATTGCCGGCACCACGCCAGCCGCTGTGCCAGCCATTGGACGACGCGGCGGCACGTGCTGTTGGACCCAGCCGAGCAAAGTCGGCAGATCGGGCGCAATGCCGGGAGATACTGGGAACGAGGCGACGTCGTCAGCCGGGACTCGATCGATAACGGTCAGACGGGTGTCGACGTTGGTGCCGTGCTTGGCATAGACGGCGCCGTCAATTGCCGCCGAGAATACGACACGGCCTTGTTCTTGCAGCCGCTTGAAGGAACAGGTCCATGCGGGATTGTCGGGCGCGACGTTTGCGCCTGTGATGGTAACCAGCCGTCCGCCTTCGGGAAGTCGAGCCAGGGCGGATCCGATGTGACGCAGTGCCGCCTCTCGCATCTGTCGATCGACATGGACCGCAGCCGAGAACGGCGGGTTCATCAGCACGACATCAGGCACGATGCCGGCATCGAGGTGGTCGTTAATGTGAGCGGCGTCAAACTGGGTCGTGGAGGCGCCGGGAAACAGCTGCGCGAGAATGCCAGCACGGCTCTCGGCGAACTCGTTAAGGACCAGGGAGGCGCCGTCAAGTTCGGCCAGGATGGCGAGAAGGCCGGTGCCAGCTGAAGGTTCGAGAACGACGTCAGTAGGCGTGATCGCGGCCGCTCGGCTGGCTACAAACGCCAGCCCGATAGGAGTGGAGAACTGCTGGAGGGATTCACTCTCCACAGATCGGCGTGTCTGAGTCGGAAGGAGGCTCGCGATCCTCATCAGCATCGGCAGCATCGCGGCTGGCGACGTCGCCTTGGTGCGCATGACGGCGCCATATCGCCTTAGCAACAGGACGGTCGCCGCCTCGCAGGCGTTGTAGGCCGTCTTCCAGTTCCAGACCCCGGTCGCATCGGAGGCGCCGAAGGCAGCCTCCATGGCGCCGCGCAGGACAGCGGCATCGATCCGGCGGCTGCGCTCGAGATCGGTCAAAAGCTGTCGCGCAGCCCTGATGACACTCGAGGCGACAACTGCGGTGGCACGGATCGAGAGCGGCGCGACGGCGCCGCCGGCGAGAGATTCGGTCATGGGAGGATTTCTCGGGAGAGCAGGAATGGGCTGAACCGCTCGGCGCTCTCCTTTAAGACCGCGGCGACTCAAAACCCTTCCCGGCCCGCCTCTACCTCTCAGCCATCGCCAATAAAAAGGGGACCGGCGCTCTGCACCGGTCCCCAAAACTGCGGGACAGCCGGAGCCATCCCGCTCTGTGATGTCACTCAGCCGCATCGAGCTGTTGCGGATCATCGTCGCCGGCGTTCTCCCCTTCCTCCTCGTCGGCGAGGAAATCGGGCAGCGGACCCGCTTCACCCTCCTCTTCCGCTGGCGACGCGGCGGGGTCGACGAGACGCAGCGGCTCCGGTAACCAGCCCGAACCATCGAGAAGGCGCTCGGCCTCCTTGGCCATGTCGGCCTTCTTCAGGTGGTCGATCAGCTGCGCGGAAGACTCGCCCCTTGCCTCCCGCACCGCCTCCAAAATGCGAGGCTTGGTGACCCGGCCGAGATAATTGTCGACAGTGGGTCTCCAGCCAGCCTGGACCATGTCGAGGCCCACCGCGCGGGCCAGCACGTCGGCCTGGTCGAGCCGCGTGCGGACGGCGTGAGCGGAGACGCGACCCTGATTGTAGCGGTTGGCCGGCTCATAGAGGGCGTTGACCGCAAATGACGCACAGTGAGCGAACAGAGACGCTTGCGCACCGCCATCGAGGGCTGTGAGTGCGTCCCACAGATCTTTCTCGCTCTTCGGCAGCCGTGCTTTCCAGGACTCATGCCGCGCCTCGACGGCCTTCGCGGACGCGCTTTCCCTTAAGCCAGGGGCTTGGGCGGGAAAGGTCGGCGTGTGAAGCCCGATCTCAAGGCAGCTTCCTGATGATGCGAACCGGTAAAAGGCAGTCAGCACAAAGTTGTGCAACACTGCCTGGAACGCGATCGCAGGACTTTCTGCCAGCGCGTCCCGCAGCGCCAGCGTACGATGCGCCGTCAGCTCTGTGATGAGCCGATCCGGCAAAGGCTTGGCCGCATCCTCATCATCTTCGTCGGCATCAGCAGCGCTGCCTGCAACCGCGATCACCGCTCGCCGAATGCAAGCACCTGCCTCCTGCCCTCCGGTCGACGACGGATCGGCGCTCTGCTCGATATCAGCATCAGTTGCCGGCACGTCGTCCTCTGGCCGGACGTAACCCCGGTCCACGGAAAGGCGTCCCTCGGAATCGATGCTGATGAAGACACCAGCTCGGGCGATCTCTGTCGGATCGTAGAGCACCGGCCGGTCTTCGAATGCCATCAAAGCCTGCTCGATTTCGCCGAGACGCTGATCGACCTCCTCGGGCAATTCGTCGGCATCCTGGTAGTCGGATTCAAGCTTCGCCTGCTCGGCGTTGAGGGCGTCGATGGTGGCCTGCTCCTCAGGTGAGAGATCGACAGGTTTGCCCTCTAGCTCACGCATGCCGCTAGCATGGCCGTAGGGAAAGTCCACGGCGACTGAGATCCATTTCCAGCCCTCCTTGGCGATCGTTTCGGCCTCGACTTTGAGTTTTTCGGTAACGAGACGATCAAGCAACGGCACATCCTGCAACCATCCGCCATCGTCGTGCGCGAACAGATCCCGCATCACGGCGCCGCCGGCCTGCTCGTAGGCATCCAGTCCGATGAACTGGGCGCGACGGTCGGAAGCGCGCACGGTGTTCTCCGTCAGCATCCTCCGGATCTGATATGGCTCGTCATTGCCGGATCTGCTGATGTTGTCCCAGACCTGCTCCTGACGCGCCTGGTCGGACGTGACCGAGAATGCCATCAACTGTTCGAGTGTCATACCATCGTCAGCATAGACGTCGTGCAACTTCGGCGAGACTGACGCCAGACGAAGGCGCTGCTTGACGATCGCCGGCGAGACGAAGTGCCGCGCGGCGATATCCTCTTCGCTCATGCCGCCGTCATGTAGCAGCTTGAACGCGCGGAACTGATCGAGCGGATGCAGTCCGACCCGCTCGTCATTTTCGGCGAGGGAATCGTCCTCGGCGATACCGCCATCCCGGATGACACAGGGGACAGGTTGCGTCTTCGCCATACGCTTCTGCTTGACCAGCAGTTCGAGCGCGCGGTAACGGCGTCCGCCGGCGGGCACCTCGAACATACCGGTCTCCTGGCCGTCGGCGTCAACGACCGCACGAACGCTCAGGCTTTGTAGCAGCGTGCGCTGAGCGATGCTCTCTGCCAGTTGTTCGATCGAGACGCCGGCCTCTACGCGCCGGACGTTGGACTGGCTCAGCACCAGCTTGTTGAAGGGAATATCGCGGGAGGGACTGAGTTTGATCTTCTGGACGACGCATGCCATGTCGGATTCTCCATGACGGGCGGCCGAAAGACTCTCTCCCGACCTCCTTCCCGTCACAGACAAGCCGGCACGCCTCTCACTCTCTGACGCGCAGCATCAACTGAGGACAGATACGGGCACAGCGTGCGGATCCGTCATGCAGCTTCCTCGCTGCCCCCAACCACGGAATCGATCGCGGGCGGCAGAAAGCCGAGCAGGAAATCGGCGGCCTTCGATGCCGCGCTCGCCGCACGGACGACGGCGCGATTATCCTCGCGCAGCACCTCCAGCCAGGAACCGATGTAGTCAGCGTGGCGCACGGTCGGCACGATACCGAGCGAGGCACAAACGAAGGCACCCGCCATTTCGGCGACCAGCTCTTCGCGCGCGTATGATTTTGAGCCGAACGAACCGGTGTGGTCGCGGTTGAGGCGGGATGCCTGGCCGGTCCAATGACCGAGCTCATGGAAAGCGGTCCGGTGCCAGTTGATCGGTTCGAAATAGGCAGCCGGCGGCGGCACCTGTACGAAATCGCCCGTCGTGTTGTAGTAGGCGCGCGCACCGCCGATGCGGAAATCCGCGCCGGTCGCCGCGATCAAGGCCTCGGCTCGCGGCTCAATCTGGCCTGGTGGCGGCGGGACCACCAAAGCAGCGACATCCTCGGGCAAGCCATCGCATTGATCCGTGTTAAAGACGGTAAAGCGCTTGAGAAACGGGATGGCACCCGGCTCCTCGCCGGCCTCCGTGGCGCGCCGACGTTCGTCGTCTGGGGTGAAGCGATCGGCATAGACGACGGTCGTTCCCCGCTCGCCCTTTCTGACATGGCCGCCGAGCCGGAGTGCCTGGCGGAAGGTAAGCCAGCTCTGTCCCGAAAAGCCGTGCTCGATAACGGCACCCCATAGGATCAGCACGTTAATCCCGGAATATCCGCGCTGCGTCGACGCGTTGCGCGGCATCGCGAGCGGCGCCTTGATCGACGCCGTCCCCCAGGGCTGAACCCACGGAAAACGGCCGGCCTCCAGCTCGGCTATGATCTTGTCAGTGATTTCGGTGTAAAGGCTCGTTCGGTCGTTGCCGGCACGAACTCGGGCGGTATGTCCAGACATCGCGGTTCTCCGCGACGGGCGCCGGAGGCCTCTCCCCCGATCTTCAACCCGTCGCGTCGGACCCGGCCCGCACTCTCACTCTCCGCGACGGTGACGGGGACACGGAGCGCGCATTCGCCGTAAATGGAGGCCACCCCTGGCTTGAGATCAGGTGCGCGCGCTGCAAGACGCCAAGCGACGTCGATCTTGCGGCGATGAAGCACCCGCCGACCACCTTCGTGCACGATCTCGCCAGCCGGCT
>JAGVII010000493.1 GCA_020056155.1 Afipia sp. | reverse complement strand
GCTTCACGCCCGGGTGGTCTCTCAGGTAGGACTCGAAAATCGGAGAAGCCTTGCTGCCTTCGATGTTGCTCGACAGGCCGACGATGTCAGGCTGGAGCTTCGCGGAAAATGCTGTTTCGGGTGACTTCGGCCTGATTTCGTAAGCCCAGCCGGTGGCCGGAGCCGTGACCGAAAAAACCGCGACAAATGCGACTAACCCACTGCGAAACATGGAACACCCTGTCAGAAAATCGGGACATCAAAAGCGCGAAAAGCGCAGCGAATTACGCCAATTTTTGCTCGGCGCTGTCAACTCCGGATTGTTGCATTAATCGCCCGGTGCGCCGAACAATGCATTAAAGCGCGCGGTGCCTTTCGGCGAAAACGTCACGACGCGGTTGCCCTTTTCGCGCCTGGCCCAGTTCAACTCGTAGAATCGCGACAGGATCGCCGCGCCGAGCGATCCCGCGAGATGGCTGCGCCGCACGCTCCAGTCGAGGCAGGTCTTGCACAACGGGCGGCGCGATCCGCCAAGGGCCGGCAGGTCGATGCCGAAATCGGCGACGAACCGCTCGCCCTCGGACGTGAGCGCGATGCTGCCCTTCTGCGCGCGCAGGAGCTTCTTCTCCGTCATGGAATCGAGCATCCGCACCCCCAGGTCGCCCGCAAGGTGATCGTAGCAGACGCGGGCGCGGCGCAGACCGGGGTCCGCAGGTCCGGTCCGGGCACGCAGATGACCGGCGCGGGCGGCGAGTCCCATCAATCCTTCCAGTACAGCGGCGACGTCAGGCCCGGAGAGCCGGAAATAGCGGTGACGGCCCTGTTTCTCGGGGACGACGAGATGTCCCGCCTCGAGCTTGGCGAGATGCGAACTCGCTGTCTGCGGTGTGATGCCGGCTTCCTGCGCGAGTTCGGTCGCGGTAAGAGCGCGGCCGCTCATCAATGCGGTCAGCATGTTGGATCGCGCGGGATCGCCGACAAGCGAGGCGATCATGGCCATGTCCGGTCCGGCTTTCATACTTCGATCGTAGTCGAAGCGTCGAGAGCGGGCAATGGTCTAGCTTCCGGCTTCGGCAAGGGAGTTCGTCATGACCATTACCGTCTTCATTCGCTACCAGCTCGATCCGTTCAAGCGGCATTTGTTTGAAGCCTATGCGCAGCGCTGGCTCACCATCATTCCGAAATGCGGAGGCGATCTGCTCGGTTACTGGATGCCGCATGAGGGGACCGACAACATCGCCTTCGGGCTGATCTCGTTTCCCAGTCTGGCGGAGTATGAATCCTACCGTGCGCGGCTGAAGGCCGATGAGGAAGGTGTTTCAAACTTCAATTTCGCGCAGGAGCACCGGTTCATCCTCTCCGAGGAGCGCACCTTTCTGCGGCAGGTGCAGGGCTGAAGCCATGCGCGGCAGATTGATTTCATCTGGCATCAGCGGCATCGTCGGCCGCGGCGGCAAGGACGTCGAAACAATATCGCCGGGAGGACAAGGAATGCCGGTTTCAATAGCCCAGAAGCGCGCGGATTTCAGAAAACTTCATGAGAGCGGATGTTTCGTGCTGCCAAATCCCTGGGACGTGGGGAGTGCGCGCCTGCTTGCCAGCATGGGCTTCAAGGCACTGGCTTCGACGAGTTCGGGACTTGCCTGGTCGATCGGGCGGCCAGACAACGATCTGCCGGTGGAGCACGTCCTCGACCATCTCAAAATGATCAACGATGCGACGGATCTGCCACTGAATGCCGATTTCGAGGCGGGTTTTGCCGATGATCCAGCCGGCGTTGCCGCCAATGTCACGCGTTGCGTAGCGACGGGCGTTGCGGGATTGTCGATCGAGGATTCCACCGGAGATGCAAGGCAGCCGCTTTACGAAATGAAGCTTTCTGTGGAGCGCATGCAGGCAGCGCGCGCCGCGATCGACGCCACCAAGCAGGACGTCATGCTGGTCGGGCGCTGCGAGAGTTTTCTTGTCGGCCTGCCTGATCTTAATGCGACCATCGCGCGCCTGACGGCCTACGCTGAGGCGGGCGCGGATTGCCTTTATGCGCCGGGCATCAAGACCAAAGAGCATATTGTTGCCGTCGTCAAAGCCGTGGCGCCGAAGCCGGTCAACTTGCTGATGGGCGCACCGGGCATGTCGGTCACGGAGATTGCCGACCTCGGAGTCCGCCGCATCAGCGTCGGTGGCGCAATGGCGCGCGCCGCATGGGGGGCTTTTTTGCGCGTGTCGCGCGATATCGCGCAGAACGGTTCGTTCGCCGAATTCGGCAGCGCCGTCTCCTATGCCGAGATCAATGGCATGTTCGGCGGAGAGCCATTTTAGCAGCAAGGAAAGAGGCGGGCACCATGTGATGCCCGCCGCTGACATTCAATTTGTGCCCTTAGTTGCTCGAAGGCGCGCCGGCCGGAGCGTTGTTCTGCGGGGCGGCCGGAGCCGGGTTGGCCGCAGGCGGCGAAGCCGGCTGCGCAGG
>JAGVII010000233.1 GCA_020056155.1 Afipia sp. | reverse complement strand
CTCTTCCGATCTCCGTGCTTGGCGCAGGTAAGGCGGACTTGTGGCGCAGGGGCAAGATCACGTTTCGCGATCTGCTCGACCAGAACGGGCGTCCACTGACAACCGAGGAACTGCGGGCGAAGGCGGCGCGGCGGTAACAGTCGCGTGCGTGCTTCGCTCCGGCGGCGTCTACACGTCGGAGTGGGTCGCTAAACTGCAACGCGGCGTCGCGCGGCACCTGACGATCCCGCACCGCTTTGTCTGTTTCAGCGACGTGGACGTGCCGTGCGAGCGCATTCCACTGCTGCACGACTGGCCGGGTTGGTGGAGCAAGATTGAACTTTTCACCAATCCGATCGAAGGCGTGACGCTCTATTTCGACCTCGACACGGTCATCGTCGGATCGCTGGATGCCATCGCCAGCCATCCGCACACGTTCACGATGGCGCATGAATTTTACCGCCCGTCCCTGCTCTGCTCGACAGCAATGGCTTGGTCGGGTGATCATTCGTACATCGCAAAGTCGTTCGCACAGGATCCAGAAGCGTTCGCGTATGCTTACGACACGACGCTCGTGAATAGCTGTGGCCGTATCGGCGACCAAGCGTTTATTGAGGATGCACTGGACGCCAACGACCCGCATGGCTTTCGCGACACCTTCCGCGACCTGTTCGGTGAGCGGTCCATCGCCTCATACAAAGTTCACAACTGCCAAGACGCGCCGCCGGCTGATGCTGCTGCGGTCGCTTTCCATGGCAGCCCCAAGCCACACCAGATTTCAGACGGATGGGTGCCAGCCTCATGGAAATGATCCAGCGCAGTGGCTTTTGGTGGCCAGTCGACGACGACTGGTGCTGGCGAGTTATCCATGACGAGGTGCCCGATCTGGAACGCACCATCGCTCTTGCGCGCGGGCGCGACGTCGCTGTGCAGGCTGGCGGCAACGTCGGCGTGTGGGCGTCATATCTCGCCGCGCGCTTCAAGCAGGTTGTGACGGTCGAACCCGATGCGGCGAACTACGAATGCTTGCTGCGCAACATTCCCGCCAACGTCACCGCGCAACGCGCAGGGTTCGGCGCCAAGCCGGGCAGCGTCGCACTGGTCAACGTGTCGGGCAACGCTGGCGCACACTATATCGGCGATGGCGCGACTGGCGACATCCCGGTCATCACAATCGACTCGCTCGCGCTTGAAGCCTGCGACCTGCTCTGCCTGGACATCGAAGGGCACGAGCCGCACGCACTGCTCGGTGCGGAGGCTACCATTCGCCGCTTCCGCCCTGTCATCACGTTCGAGGAAAAGGGACTGTCGGAACGCTATTATGGCGTTGCGCGCGATACGGCCGAACGCTGGCTGATCGGCCTCGGCATTGGCTACAAGGTCAACGCCAAGGTGCGCGCCGACGTGGTCATGACATGCCCGGCGGCGTAGCGGCGATCCTTGGCGGCGCGTCTGGCGGGTTGGCTGAACTCGCCAGTGTGCAGTTCGACGCGGTGTTCGCTGTCAACGACGCAGCGGCAGAGTATTCGGGGGAGTTGGCGGAGTTCGTCACTCTCCACCCCGAAAAGCTGCCGCAGTGGATGACACAGCGGAGCGCGTTGGGGTTGCCAGAACCGGGCGAAGTCGTCGCGCACGTCGAAGCGCCGCACGTCACAGTCGTTGACGACTACCGATGGCCCGGCATGAACGCATCCGGATCGTCGGGCCTGTTCGCAGTCAAACGTGCCCTCCTGCGTTTCGACCATGTCATTCTCTGCGGCGTGCCCATGCAGGCCAGCCGCGCCCACTATTTCAATTCCGCCGCTTGGGACGAAGTCGAGGCGTTTCGCGACGCTTGGAACATCGCCCGCCCCTTTCTGAAAAACGTGCGGTCCTGCTCGGGCTGGACGGCGGAGTTGCTCGGGACACCAGATTAACACCCACCCCAAGGGGAACTTGGGCAACACCCTCTACAGTGAGATGCTGACAATGCCTTTGCCATATGTAGTCGAAACCATCGAGTCCGTCCCCGAAGCCTTCCGCACCGAATACGCGGAAAAGGACGGCAAATTTTATTTGGCACTGGAAGGTGCCGACGACCATTTCGTTCCCAAGAGCGAATGGAAAAAGATCAACGACGAGTCCACGGGTCGCCGCCACCAGATCAATGCGTGGAAGAAACTCGGATTCGAAAGTCCGGAGAAAGCCGCCGAGGCATTCGAAACGCAGAAGCAACTCGCCGCGCAGGCTGGCGACGGTGCCGCGATCCTGAAACAGCATCAGGATGCTTGGGCGACCGAAAAGGCTGCCATTGAGTCCGAACTGAACGCCGCTCGCGCATCCGAGCGCGGCGCAGTCGTCGGCGAACGTCTGTCGGGCGCACTGGCCAAGGCCGGCGCCACGGAGGAAGGGCTTGAACTGTTGCCCGATCGTTTCGGTAGCCGCATCACGTTCGAGACGGTCGACGGCAAGCGCGTCGTCAAGATCATGAAAGCTGATGGTGCAACGCCGATGGCCGGTAGTGGCGAAGGCGGGATGGCCACGCTCGACGACCTCGTGAAAGAGGCAACCAAGAAATATCCATCGCTGTTCAAGGGCAGCGGTGCGGGCGGTGGCGGGAAGCCTCCGGAAGAAAAAGGCGGCGGGGGAACCGGCGCACCAACCGCGTGGGCCGACTGCAAGACTGACGAGCAGAAGGTCGCGTTCCTCAAAGCCAAAAACGAGGCAAAGGGCTAATCGCCACTCCTCACCAACAGACTCGGAAAGGTCTAAATCACCATGGCACTTACTGACATGAAGGTGTTCAACGACTTCCTGTACCAGTCGATCACCGAAACGGTCGACCAGCAGGTTGCGTTGTTCAATGCGGCTGCCGCCGGCACGATCGTGCTGACCAGCAAGCGCAACGTAGGCGACTTCGCGCAGAAGGCGTCGTTCGCGGCAATCGCTGGTCTGATGCGTCGCCGTGACTCCTACGGCTCCGGCAACGTCTCGCCCGTCGCCCTGGCCATGCTGCAGAACAGCTCGGTCAAGGTTGCTGGCGGCACTGTGCCGGTCATCTTCGAACCGCAGCAGTTCACCTGGATTCAGCAGAACCCTGAACTTGCCGCCGTGGTCATCGGCGAGCAGTTCGCCAAGGGCTTGCTGCAGGATTACCTCAACAGCGGCCTTGCGGCTGCTCGCGCGGCGATCGTCAATGTGGGATCGACTGCTCTCTACACCGTGCCGTCGAGCGGCGCCCTGTCGCTCAACGGCCTCAACCGCGGCGCACAGAAGTTCGGCGACCGCGCACAGGAAATCGCTGCTTGGGCGATGCACTCGACCCCGCAGTTCGATCTGTTCGACAAGGCCCTGACCAACACCGCGCAGCTTTTCAGCTTCGGCACGGTGCAGGTCCGCGAGGATGGTTTCGGTCGTCGGTTCATCGTCAGCGACAGCCCGTCGCTTTCGGTCACTTCCGGTTCGCCGGCTGTCACCGATTACTACACGCTCGGCCTCGTGCCGAACGCCGTGGTGGTCGAGGACAACAACGACTTTTTCGCCAACACGGAAACGTCGAACGGCACCGAGAACATCAAGCGTACCTGGCAGGCTGAATACACGTTCAACCTGTCCCTCAAGGGCTACACTTGGGACACGACCTCGGGTGGCAAGTCCCCGACCGACGCGGAAATCGCGACCGGCACCAATTGGGACAAGACCGCGACGTTCCTCAAGGACACCGCGGGCGTGGCTGTCAAGTCGCGCTAATCGAGCGAAGCAAAATAGCGGGAGGCGGTTCGCTGCCTCCCGTTTCTTTCTCCACCCACTGATATGCGAGGCTACATGTTTCTCACCCTTCTATTTTACGGTTCGGATGGTCCCGCTGCCAAGGTGCGCGCCGCCGATATGCGCGGACACGAACGCAAAGCCCGCCCAATTCTCGCCGAGGCGTGTCACGCACGCCAGGCTTGCGACGCCATCGCCTTCATGGATGACGTGTCAGCGTATGACCGCGATCGTCTGACCGCGCTATTCGCGCCAGTGGTCAATGCCCCGCCTCCCGTTCCGGTTGCGGTGGTCCCTCCTCCGCCCGGCCCGCCGCCTTCGCCACTCGACGGCCTTTCCGAGGATTGGAAAGACAAGGGCGGCGCGGACGAATTGAAGCGGATCGCGGCCGCAATTTCCGGTCGCACGGTGGACAACCGCGCACAGGCCGTCGCTGTGATCGATGCGGCACTGGCCGCGCGCAAGTAACGAAAACGGGTGTCGCATGACTTTGTTCAATCGCGACACCCTCCGCGCTGCCTACAACTACCTGAACGAGACGCCGCCGTTCAATAAGTGGAATTTGCCAGATGGCGACGACGTCGAGTTTCGCGTAGTCCGTGATCGCGGCACGTTCGGCTGGTATCTGCGCGAGAATGGCAAACACATCATTGGCCTGTCGGTTTCGACGGTCGGACACACCGACACGTTGATCCGGACGATGGCGCACGAGATGGTACACATCCACGAACATTGCTCCGGTCCTTGTAAGAAGGGACACAGTCGAGCGTTCAAGCGGTGGTCCGAGCAAGTCTGTCGCGTTCACGGGTTCGACCCCAAAGCATTTTGAGGCATTCGCATGGCGCTGATCACCACTCCCGGCGCGGCTGATGCGGACTCGTATTTCTCGCTTGCCGAGGCGACGGCCTATTTCACGGCGCGCGGCATCACGGCTTGGACCGGCACTGACGCCGTCAAGGAAAACGCTGCCCGGCGCGGCACTGCGTACCTGGACAACCAATACCGCGGTCGCTGGAAAGGCTACCGCACCGAACAGGCGCAGGCGCTCGCATGGCCGCGCATCGGCAGCGGTGGCGACTCCCGGCTCCGCG
The DNA here is from genome assembly GCA_020056155.1 of Afipia sp. Lineage (GTDB taxonomy): Bacteria > Pseudomonadota > Alphaproteobacteria > Rhizobiales > Xanthobacteraceae > Afipia. The sequence goes on along the minus strand of JAGVII010000233.1, from coordinate 3,452 downwards.
CGCAGGGTGAGACGTTCGCCGTCTACGGCATCGTTGACGAGGACGGGTTCGAAATTCCGACCAATGTCGTTCCGCAGCAGATCAAGAACGCCGCGATGGAAGCGGCGTTGTTGGTCCTGTCCGGCGTGACCATGGAGCCGCGCCTTGAACGTGGCGGGATGATCAAGAGCATCGGCAAGAGCGTCGGGCCGCTGCGTAAGGACATCACCTACATGGACGGGGCGCCCGCCGTGGACCGCTTCCTCGCTATCGAGGGGCTGTTGCGCGGACTGGTCAACTCCATGCCCGGCAGCACGTCAGGCAACGTCCCATTGGTGCGATCATGAGCACCCAAAACGGCGCGCAACTTCTGTCGCGTCTGTCCGGCCTTTCCGAGGCAGAAATCCGTTGGACGTTTGATCGCATGAAGTCGCTGCTCGCGTCGGGAATGTCCAATCACGAAGCGAAAGCGATCGTCAAGACGGAATGCAAGTCCCGCCCATGGGAGGCGACATGACCGACGCATTCGACTACCTCGAGTCGCGAGACGACGCGGACGAACTGATTGCGGAGTTCGGTCAGGTCGTTTCGGTTCGTCGCACGTCGAGCACTGGCAACGAGTGGGATCCAGTCGTCACCACGGCGGATTACACCACCCTCGCCGCAATCCTCGACTACAACTCGCGACAGATCGACGGGGAAAATATCCTCATCACCGACCGCCGCGCGCTGATCGCCGCCGGGCCGCTCACTGCCTTGGGGGTTACCAGCATCGCGCCGCCCGACTCCATCGTGGTCGGCGGCGTTGCGGTCCCCGTCGTGCGTGTGATGCCGCTCAATCCTGCGGGCGTGGTCGTAATGTACGATTGCCAATTGCGTTTCTAGGAGGCGCTTGTGGCCCTTGGCAACTTCGAACTCGACATTCAGAAGTTCGTCGACAAAGCCAAGGGAAATATCGATCTGGTCATCCGCAAAATCGCGCTCGACCTGTTCCGGCGCGTGATTATGAAGTCGCCGGTTTTGAGCGGCAGGTTCAAGGGCAACTGGCAAGTCGCCATCGGATCCATTCCGGCAGGCGTGCTCGCGATCGACGACAAGAGCGGCACTGCGACCATTTCCAAGATGACCGCCGCAGTGCTCGGGCTGAAAGCCGGTCAGGTCATCTATCTGGTCAACAACCTCGCCTACGCTAGAAAACTCGAATATGGCCACTCCAAGCAGGCCCCGGCGGGTGTCGTTCGCACCACGCTGCAAGAATTTCCCCAAGTCGTCGCCAAGGCGGCAAATGAGGTTCCGAAATAATGGCCAACCGAACGCACCAGCCGGAGCATGAGTAATGGCCGAACCTCTCGACGTCGACATTCTCAACGCGTTCATGGCGCGATTGACCACGCCCGCGCTCACAAGCCCGGCAACGCCGATCGCCTATCCCCTGGTGCCGTATACGCCAGTGAGCGGCGTCAAGTATCTTGCAATCGCTCCCGTGCTGCGCGCCGAACCGTTCCACCCCGGCATCGGCTTCAACGGTCACACCGAGCGGCGCGGCATCCTGCAAATCGACGCCGTCATTCCCGACAACACTGGCGAACCGAACGGACTGCGCCTTGCCGCCCTCGTCGCCGCGCGCTTCCCGATCGGCACGGACCTGATCGCAGGCGCCTATCGGCTGCGTCTCTACAAAGAACCGACAATTGCCGCCGCGGTAAAGGATGCACCGTGGGTTCGGTATCCCGTGAGCATCCCTTATCTTGTCATCACATAACCGTTCTGAAAGGAACTACAATGGACGCATCTCCCTCCGCCGGCACGAAACTCTACATGGGCACGACTGCCCTTGTGGGCACGACCGACACCTTCATTGAAGTCGCAGGCATCGAAAGCATTCCGGAGCACGGTCGCGCCTACAATGAGGTGACGTTCACCCCGTTGGCGAGCCGTGGCGTGCAGAAGTACAAAGGCTCGTTCAACGACGGCAGCATTACCGTGCCGCTGGCCAAGGACTTGTCGGACGCTGGCCAGGCTGCGCTCTATGCCGCCCGCGACAGCGACTACGATTACAACTTCAAGATCGAAGCGAACGATCGGGTCGCGCCGCTCGTTTTGACCGGCGTTTCCATGTCGGCCGCGACTCCCGGCGTTGTCACCAAGGTCGCTCACGGACTGACGGCAAATACGCCGTTCAAGTTCACTGCGGGCGCGGGCACGTTGCCAACCGGCATCACGGACGGAACGACCTATTACGTCAAGACCGTCTTGACTGCCGATACGTTCACCGTTTCGGCGACCGCTGGCGGTGCTGCCATCGCGACGACTGGTTCGCCGACCGGCACTTATACGGTCACGACCGTGCCGACCAATTCGGTGGCGTACTTTAAGGCCAAGGTCATGTCGTTCACCAACAACCCCGGCAACGTCGACGCCGTGTTGATGGGCGGCGTCAATCTGAGCATCAAGTCCGGCTCGTATACCGAAGTCGCCCGGATGCCCGCTCCGATTGCTTGATTCGGTTGACAGTCGGCTTATAATGCTATAGGCTGCAACGCTTGAAGCTGGAATGGCGATTGGGCTTTTCTAGTGTCCACGGTTCCGAGGTGTCTCGGCGCGCGGTGGACATAGACTTTCCTTTACCCTCCCCACCCGAGGTTTTCATGGCCGCAAATCAAGGCGAAGTCGATACACCAGTCGGCACGCTCCGCTGCACCCTGCGCGCTTCGAAAGAAGTGACTGCGTACTTTGGCAATTTCATCAATGCCAACCAGCGGATTGCGAACCTCGATTCCGATGCGATCACCGTGCTCGTTGCGGCTGGCCTTGAAAAGAAGGTCAAGGAAGTCGAAGACATCGTTTTCGCGGCGGGTGTTGTGACACTCAAAGCGCCTGTCGAACGCTGGCTCAATCTATTGGCCAACGGCGGCAAGCCGTATCACAAGCTTTCCGTTCAAGACGAGACGACAGTGCGCGATGCTGCCGACGAATTCGTTTCGGCACTGCCGGGGTATAAAGACACGCCGTTCGCGCAGGCCGTAATAGACTCGATCACCGATTTATCCGCGACCTTCCTCGCCACCTTCTCCGAGCCGACGCAGGACGAACCGGGAAACGCATAAGCCTGTCGGAGTACCACGACAGGCTGCTTTTTTGCGGGATGGGCTGGTTAAGGTACACAGAACAAGAGACGCTAAGCACGTCCATTCCTGCGCTTGAAGGCGCGTTGGACGCCGCAATGGAATTCCAGATGCTCGCGCTGCGCGGTCAGTTCGCGCCCGTTGCATCCGCTCCGCCTCCGCCTCCGACGCCACCCACATCAGAAGCAATTTTCGGCGCGTTCCGCGCCGCTGCCGCGCCCGTGCGGTCCTAGTCGTTTGCGATATGCCCGCTTGAACCCCGAAAGGGGTCAGGCGGATTGTAGGAAGGTTCGCAATTGTCCGACATTGCCTCATTGGGCCTCCGTATTGACAGCTCGCAAACTGTCG
>JAGVII010000836.1 GCA_020056155.1 Afipia sp. | reverse complement strand
GCCGCGGACCTTAAGATGTGGGTGCCGAGCGGACGAGGCCGATCCCGATGCACTGCGCTGGTCGGTGGTCTCGCTCCCCGCACCTGCGCGCGCGGTGGAAGACGCTCCGCGCCGCAGACGCGGCGAGCCCGCCGCCACGATCACAACGGCAGCTTCGCCGTCATCCCCGGCAGAGGCGCTCGATCGCCTGACCATTCCCGAAGACGCGATGAAGCGGATCGCATCGGCGCTGGCGCCGGGCGGCTCGATCACCGTGTCGGATCGCGGCCTTGGCGACGAGACAGGCCGCGGCACGGATTTTATAGTCCCGCTGCGATAGCGTCTGATCGAAGCATGGGCCCAGGTTCAGTCTCGCTCCGTCACCGCGCGGGGACGACCCAGAATTTGAAGAACCGGATTCCCGCTTATGCGGGAATGAGCGAAGAGGTTTTCAGCGCTCGTTTGCCCTGCAACCCCCGTTGGCTTTCGGCGCAGCGTTGCGATAGAACGCGCCAATCATGACAGCCTCTCCCGACGTCGCGCCCTCAGCAAAGCCCTCCCCCCAAGACCCGCGGCGTGATGCGCTTGCGCGGCTGACGCCATTCGGCTGGACTGGCGGCATGGCCGTGATCCTGATCGGCCTGGCGCTGTCGTTTTTCCTGGCCGGCTATTTCGTCATCTACTGGCGCAATGCCGACATGGATTTCATGATCGTCTACAACGCGCTGGTGATGAACGACGGAAAGCCGCAGGCGTTCTTCGATCATCCATCCTATTTCACCATCCTGTCGGTGAAGTGGTGGTTCCAGGCGATGCATGCGCTGGGCCTGCTCGATGCATGGAAACTCTCGTCAATCCCGTCGGCGCTGAACGTTCCCGCCTTCGATGCGGCAATGACCAGCGCGGTTCGCGCCGGCCGCGTGGTGGCGTGGCTCACCACGACGATCTTCGTGCTTGGATTCGCCGCGCTCGCCCGCTTCATCTTCCGCGACTGGCGGATCGCGCTGCTGGCAACATTCGCGTTCGCGTTTTCCGGCGGCATCGCGGTTCACTTGCGGATTCTTCGCAGCGAACTGATCGCAGCGTGCCTGTTCACGCTGGCGCTGATGCTGCTGATCGCTGTGAGCCGCCGCGCCAGCACCTGGCGTCCGCTCGCGATCGCGGGCGCGGCCGCGCTGTGCGTGCTCGGATTGCAGAACAAGGTTCAGATCATTCTGCTGATCGCGGGGCTGCCTCTGATGATGCTGCCGTTCGGCACGCCGGATAGCGCCAGCACGCCATTCTGGAACAACTCGGCGCGGGCATGGATTGCGACGATCTTTGCAGCCGTTGTCGCGGCCTTGATGCTCGCCCTTGCATGGCCACTGATTGCCGCGGGCCTTGAGCCCGAATCGATCGATCTTGCCCAACTTCATGCGCTGATCGGCGGCCTGTTCGGGGTATATCAGGCCGCCCTGCTCTGCTGGATCGGCCTCGCCATGATCATCTATGCGGTGATATGGCGGATCAGCCTCACCGAAACGCTGACGTCGATGTTCGCGGTGATCGCTGGCGCATCGCTCGGACTGCTCACGCTCTATCTGCAATACGACCCGCAGAACGCCGTCGCCGTGATTAATCCTATCGAGAAGATGCTGGTGTTCGCGGACTCACCGGCGACCACGGCGACCGAAGGCGGCAAGATTCTCGCGGCCATCAGCCTGCTGTTCGACGGCGTCATTTTTGTGCTGAAGCGGTACACGTTTGTCCTGTTCACGTCACCGCGCCCGACTGTGTTCCTGACATGGCTGGTCATTCCCGGCATCGTTTACGCGTGGCTCAAGGGCGAACGGCAGGTCGCGATCCAGGCGACCTTGCTGCTGCTGTGCGCTATCGGCATCGATGCGCTCGGCGTGCGGCGGGGCCTCAAGCCCGAATACGTCATCCTGACCGACCCGCTCATCATTCTTGCCGGTGCGCTGCTGCTCGAAAGGCTGAACGATCTGCGGTGGAACAAGTGGGCGTATCCGATCGGCGTTGCGCTGATCGTCGCCCATGTGGCCATCAGCCAGGCCGAGCCGGTGAAGCATGTCATGAAGCGCAGCGGTCCCGAATATATCTGCGAGTGGAACGAGTATTACGAACCGGAGTTGCCGATGCCATGGTGCGACAAGCCGCCAAAGCGTCCGTGAAGACGTAACGGCTTCTTGAAACCTGATGCGGCGGCAATCCGTTATCTTGAGCGTCAGTCTCTCAGGGAGCGCATCATGATCGATCGCCGGGGTGTGATAACGGCCATTGCAGCCGGCGCAGCGCTCCCGCTCGCGACGCGATCCGTGTTCGCGCAGGCCTCGATGAGCCGCATGACTGCCTACGGCTTTTCATTCCAGGGCCTGAAGGGCGGCGACATCCGCCTCGCCGACTTCGCGGGCAAGCCGCTGCTGGTGGTCAACACCGCCTCGCTCTGCGGTTACACTCCGCAGTATGCGGGGCTGCAGGAAATCTGGACGACATTCCGCGATCGCG
>JAGVII010000143.1 GCA_020056155.1 Afipia sp. | reverse complement strand
GCGAAATCCACCCCTGCAATCATCGGGAAACGGCGCACCACCGGCGACTTGCCGGTGACGGCGAGGCCGTCCTTGTAATTCACCGTGGACCATTCCACCGCGACGGTAACGTCGCCTTCCATCAGTTCCGCTTCGTCGAACTGCGTCAGCGCTGCCGTGGTGCCTTTGTCGGCCTTGTCGATTCTGATTGCCTTGAAGGTTGCCAAACCCGATCTCCGTTTTTTCTTGTGCGAATGAAATGCGGCCCCCTGATTGGCGGCTCCGGCCCGGTTTGCCAAGCCCTTACCCGCCGGTTCGCATCGCTTGAGGGCAGATGCATTTCCGCCATGCGGAAAATTCCGATCACCCCTCTGGCGAGGCCGGAACCAACCTGCTATATTTGTTTTGCTCGTTATGAGAATAAGTAACGATCTCGCGAGCCAGGGAACGCAGACACGTTAAATCCGTCGTCCCTGTGAGAGCCCGAGTTTGGAACGCCGGCCACGGAGCGAATTCAGCAAAAGTGGGCACCGGTTTTGCGCGGAATTCGCTCCTGATTTTTGTTTGGAGCATTTTCTTCACGCGAACCGGAAGGCCATTTCGCTTGAAAATGCTCACGGGCCGGATTTCTCAAGGCCCTGATATGCTCAAATTGAGTATATTAGGCAATTCAAGGAGGCTGCGATGCCGATCACCGGAATTTACGGTCCCGACGATTTCGGGAATCCGATCCACCGCCAGCCCATCGGCGCGACCCGCCCTCGCCTCACGGACGCGGAGCGCGCGCGCGCTTTGCCGATGCCTTCGCTGGAATGGACGCCCGAGGTCGAGCGCGCCACCGCGCATCTCTACGCCAGGGTGAAGAACGTCATTCCCGAAATCGAATGGCCGTTCATGGCGCCTTATGTGAAGGCGATCAACGACCTCAAGCAACAGCGCAACGCGGTGATCCTAGCGCACAACTACCAGACGCCGGAGATTTTTCACTGCGTCGCCGACATCGGCGGCGACTCGCTGCAACTCGCCCGCGAAGCGACGAAAGTAAAGGAGAAGGTCATCGTCCAGTGCGGCGTGCACTTCATGGCCGAAACCTCGAAGATCCTGAATCCCGAGAAGACCGTGCTGATCCCGGATTCGCGCGCCGGCTGCTCGCTGGCGTCCTCGATCACGGGTGCCGACGTGCGCCTGCTGCGCGAACGCTTCCCCGGCGTGCCGGTGGTCGCCTATGTCAACACCTCGGCCGATGTGAAGGGGGAGGTCGATATCTGCTGCACGTCGTCCAACGCCGTGCAGGTGGTGGAAAGCCTCAACGCGGAAACCGTGATCTTCCTGCCGGACCAGTATCTGGCGAAATATGTCGCCTCGAAAACCAGCGTGAAGATCATCGCGTGGAAAGGCGCGTGCGAGGTGCACGAGCGTTTCACCGGCGACGAGCTGCGCACCTATCGCGAGGCCGACCCATCGGTGCAGATCATCGCGCATCCGGAATGCCCGCCCGACGTGATCGCGGAGGCAGACTTCACCGGTTCGACCGCGCACATGATCGACTGGGTCCGCAAGCACCAGCCGAAACGCATCGTCATGGTCACCGAATGCTCGATGGCGGACAATGTGCAGGCCGAACTGCCGAACGTCGAGTTCGTCAAGCCGTGCAACCTGTGCCCGCACATGAAGCGCATCACGCTGCCGAAGATTCTCGACAGCCTGATCTACATGCGTGAGGAAGTCACCGTCGATCCCGCGATCATCGGCAATGCGCGGCGTTCGGTGGAACGCATGATCAATCTGAAGAACTGAGCCGAGCTTGGATGCGTCCACAACCACAGCCGTCATGCCCGGCTTTATGCCGGGCATCCACGTCTTCTCTTTGAACGTCACATAAGACGTGGATGGCCGGGACAAGCCCGGCCATGACGACTGCAAATCTTGAGGGCTCACCATCATGGGCATGACATTCGACAACGATATTGCGCGCACAGACGTCGTCATCGTCGGCGGCGGGCTGGCCGGACTGTTCTGCGCGCTGAAACTCGCGCCCCGCCCGGTCACGGTGATCTC
>JAGVII010000515.1 GCA_020056155.1 Afipia sp. | reverse complement strand
CATTCCTATTCCGAAGCGCTGCCGGATTTCGTCAAGCTCGCCGATGCGTTCGGTTGCGTCGGGCTTCAGGTAATCAAGCCCGGCGATCTCGACGGCGCGATCAACGAGATGATCAAGGTCAAGAAGCCCGTGTTGTTCGACTGCCGTGTCGCTGCACTTGAAAACTGCTTCCCGATGATTCCATCGGGCAAGGCCCATAACGAAATGTTGCTTCCTGCGGAAGCAAACGAGGAAGCAACAACCGCGGCGTTCGCCGGCGGCAAAGCGCTGGTGTGACGATGAAAGCAGAGACAATGGAACAGCCAGCATCCGCCTATTTCATGGAGGACCGTCACGATCCCAACGAGACGCACACGTTGTCGGTGCTCGTGCAGAACGAGCCGGGCGTGCTTGCGCGCGTGATCGGCCTCTTTTCTGGCCGCGGTTACAACATCGACAGTCTCACGGTGTCGGAGACCGAGCACGCCAAGCATATGTCGCTGATCACCATCGTCACCACCGGAACACCGATGGTGATCCAGCAAATCAAGCATCAACTCGATCGCATGATTCCGGTCTATCGCGTGGTCGACATGACGCTCACCGGCCGCGCCATCGAGCGCGAACTGGCGATGGTGAAGGTCAAGGGGACTGGCGATCTACGGATGGAGGCGCTGCGGCTGTCGGAAGCGTTCCGCGCACGGGTGATCGACGCCACCACCGAGAGCTTTGTGTTCGAGATCACTGGCGGCACCGCCAAGATCGATCAGTTCATCAATCTGATGATCCCGCTGGGTCTCGTCGAGGTGTCGCGTACCGGCGTCGCCGCCATCGCGCGCGGACCGGACGGAACGTAAACGCACCCGTCCTGTCCATGAAACCGATCGATATCGCACTGGCCATCGCCGTGGCCGTGATCTGGGGAGTTGGCTTCGTGCTGACCCGGATCGCGGTCGACGAGATGTCGGCGACGCTGCTGACGGCGCTGCGCTTCGGCATCACGGCGCTGCCGTGCCTGTTTCTGCCGCGTCCGAAGCTGTCATTCGGGCTGGTCATCGCGATCAGCTGGCTGCTGGTCGCGCAGTTTCTGGCGCAGACCTACGGCCTCGCGCATGGCGTGCCGGCCGGGTTGACCGCGGTGATCGTCCAGAGCCAGGCGCTGTTCACGGTGGCCTTCGCGGCCATTTTCCTGCGCGAACTGCCGACGCGGCTGCAGGTGCTGGGCATCGCGATTTCGATGTGCGGGCTGCTGCTGATCTGTTTCACGGTCGGCTACGATTTCAGCGTGTGGGCGTTCGCGGTGCTGATGACCGCGCCGGTCAGCTTTGCGGTCTCCAACCTGCTGCTGCGCAGTGCGCAGGGCGTGTCGATGCTCGACCTGTTCGCGTGGATCGGTCTTCTGGCGATGGTACCGCTGCTGACCGTATTGTTGACGGTCGATGGACCGGCGGTGACCTGGCATGCGCTCACCCACATGTCGCTGCTAGCCGCGGTCTGCGTGCTGGCGGTGGCGTTGCTCGGCACGACGCTCGGCTACTGGATCTGGGGGCGCCTGGTGCGGAAGTATTCCGCTGCGCAGGTGGTGCCGTTCGCACTGCTGGTGCCTTTCTTCGGCGCCGGTGCATCGAGTATCGTATTCGGCGAGACCTTCGGTCCGCTGCGCCTGACCGGCATGATCGTCGTGGTGCTGGGTATCGCCGTCATGTTGCTTTCGCGCCGTCCGCCGCCCTTTGTTGAAGTGGCCTGATGTCATGATCTCCCAGCAGCTTGCTATCGCATTCATCGCTTTCGCTGCCGCCGCGCTGTTCACGCCGGGGCCGAACAACATCATGCTGATGGCGTCCGGCCTGAATTACGGATTCCGCCGGACGCTGCCGCACGTCGCGGGCGTCACCATCGGCTTCTCGTTTCTGGTCGCGGTTATCGGCCTCGGCCTCGGCGCGGTGTTCGCTGCCTATCCGGTGCTGCACACGATCCTGAAATATGCCGGTGCGGCATATCTCATCTATCTCGCGGTTATGATCGCGCTGTCGGGTCCGGCGGATACCGGCGAAGCAGGCGAGGGGAAGCCGATGACCTTCCTCGGCGCGGCGATGTTCCAGTGGGTCAACGTCAAGGGCTGGGTGATCGCGGTGGGTGCGATTACCGCCTATGCCGCCATCGCGGCCTACCCGCTGAACATCGCGGCGCTCTCGATCCTTCTGTTCCTGATCGGGCTGGGCTCGTCGCTGACATGGGTGCTGCTCGGTACCTCGCTGCAGGCTTTGGTGAAGTCGCCTCGCGCGGTCCGGGTTTTCAACGTCGTTATGGCCCTGCTTCTGCTGGCCTCGCTGTACCCCGTTCTGAAGGAGCCCTGATTTAGTTGCACTGCAGAAATGGGGATCGCGGGCTTGTCTCGCGGCACCAGCCGCCCTAGAAACCGGCGGCAATTCATCCGGGTCCGATAGACCTGACCTATCCAAAAAATGAGAGAAATGGCCAATCGGGGCCGCCTGACAAGGAAAACCAATATGCGTGTTTATTACGATCGCGACGCCGACCTGAACCTGATCAAGGGCAAGAAGGTGGTCATCGTCGGCTACGGCAGCCAGGGCCATGCCCACGCGCTGAACCTGAAGGACTCCGGCGTGAAGGACGTGGCTATCGCGCTCCGCAAGGGCTCGGCGACCGCCAAAAAGGCCGAAGCCGCCGGCTTCAAGGTGATGGAAGTCGCCGAGGCGGCGAAGTGGGCCGACGTCATGATGATGCTGACGCCGGACGAACTGCAGGGTGACATCTATCGCGATCACCTGCACGACAACATGAAGCAGGGCGCGGCGCTGCTGTTCGCGCACGGCCTCAACGTGCATTTCAACCTGATCGATCCGCGCGCCGACCTCGACGTTCTGATGGTCGCGCCGAAAGGTCCCGGCCACACCGTGCGCTCCGAATATCAGCGCGGCGGCGGCGTGCCGTGCCTGATCGCGATCAGCAAGGACTCGTCGGGCAACGCCCATGACCTCGGCCTGTCCTACGCCTCCGCCATCGGCGGCGGCCGTGCCGGCATCATTGAGACTACGTTCAAGGAAGAGTGCGAGACTGATCTGTTCGGCGAGCAGGCTGTTCTTTGCGGCGGCACGGTCGAATTGATCCGCGCCGGTTACGAAACGCTGGTGGAAGCCGGCTACGCGCCGGAAATGGCGTACTTCGAGTGCCTG
>JAGVII010000460.1 GCA_020056155.1 Afipia sp. | reverse complement strand
TCTCGCGCAACTCGCGGACGTACTCGTCGGTCGGGCGGTGATCGCCCTTCAGCTTGATCTGAATGTCGCCGTCCTGCGGACCGATCACGCCGGTGTTGTTGTAGGTCATGTTGATGCTGCTGTTCGGCATCCCGATGTTATCGGCCATGGTCTCGATATTGCCGGGTGGAATGACCTGCCGGATCGCCTTCTGGATGTCGGCCAGCCGGTTCGCGGTCTCCTCCACGCGCGTTCCGATCTGGTTGCGGACGTGGATAAGGATCTGACCGGTATCGACCGACGGGAAGAAGTTGCGGCCGAGGAACGGCACCAGCAGGAACGACAGGGCGACGAAGGCGAGGAAGCCCGTGACGAATATCGGCCGGTGAGCGAGCGCCATCTCGAGCAGGCCGTGGTAACCCGCCCTGAATTTATCGAACCGGGCCTCGAAGCCGCGCTGGAACAGCACCAGCGGATTGCGGGTGGGCGGCTTTTCCGAAGGCTTGCCTTGCTCGTCATGTGTATGTTTGTGCAGCAGGTACTTCGCCATCGTCGGCACCAGCGTGCGCGACAGGATGAACGACCACACCATGGCGAACATTACCGAGAGCGCCATCGGCACGAACAGGAAGCGCGAGACGCCGGTGAGGAAGAACATCGGCACGAACACGATGCAGATACACAGCAGCGATACGAACGCCGGCGTCACGATCTGCCGCGCGCCGTCGAGGATCGATTCCTCGACTTCCTTGCCCTGCTCCAGATGCCAGTTGATGTTCTCGATGGTCACGGTCGCGTCGTCGACCAGAATACCGACCGCGAGCGCGAGGCCGCCGAGCGTCATGATGTTGAGTGTCTCGCCGATCGCCGCCAGGCAGATGATCGCGCCGAGCACCGACAGCGGAATCGAGACCGCGATAATGATGGTCGAACGCCAGCTCCCCAGGAACAGCAGGATCATGATGCTGGTCAGCACCGCCGCGAGCACGCCCTCGAAGGCGACGCCGGCGATGGCGCCGCGCACGAAGATCGACTGATCGCCGATGAACGATACCTTGAGTGAATCAGGCATCGAATCCTTGATATCGGCGACCTTCTGCTTGATGCCGGAGATGATATCCAGCGTCGATGTCGCGCCGGCCTTCAGCACCATCATCAGCACGGAGCGGTTGCCGTCGACGTGAACGATGTTGGTTTGCGGCGGATTGCCGTCGCGGACCGTCGCCACATCGCGGATATAAACGGTGGCCCCGTTCACGACCCTGATCGGCAGGTTGCCGAGTTCCTCGATCTTCAGCGGAGAGTTGTTGAGCCGTATGTTGTATTCGAAGTCGCCGATCTTCTGCGTGCCGACAGGCGTGATCAGGTTTTGCGCGGCCAGCGCGTTGGCGACGTCCTGTCCCGCCAGACCGAGCGCCTGCATCGCGCTCGGGTTGAGGTCGATCACGATCTGGCGCTGCTTGCCGCCGTATGGCCACGGGATCGCGGCGCCGGGCACTGTCACCAGCGGCGTGCGCAACTGGTTGGTGGCAAAGTCGAACAGATTCTGCTCGGTCAGTCCTTCGCCTGCCAGCGCAAGCTGGAGGATCGGCACAGTGGAAGCGTTATAGTTCAGGATCAGCGGTGGCGTGGCGCCCGGCGGCAACTGGCGGAGCATCGTCTGCGAGATCGCCGTGACCTGCGCGTTGGCGGTGCGGATATCGACGTTGGGCTGGAAGAAGATCTTGATGACGCCCGTGCCGTTGTAGGAATTGGCGACGATGTGTTCGATGTCGTTGACGGTCGTGGTCAGCGCGCGCTGGAACGGCGTCACGATGCGGCCCGACATCTGGTCCGGCGGCAGGCCGGTATAGGACCAGACCACCCCGATCACGGGAATCCGGATTTCGGGGAAAATATCGGTCGGTGTGCGCAAGGCTGCGAGCGGCCCGACAATCAGCAGCAGAAGTGCCAGCACGACGAAAGTATAGGGTCGGCTTAGGGCAATCCGGACGAGCGCATTCATCTTTGACGTTTCTCGGTCAGCGATGCGCAACGCTGCGCCCGCAGGAAGGACCTGTTCTCTTCACGCTTCAAATCTGGGGGCTGATCTATCCGAATCTGCCGCGATTGCGCAACGCCGCAAAACTCACAGTCGCTTGTTCAGGCGGCGGAACCGTCTGTTTTGAGGCTATATCGCGCAATATTCCGCCGTCCGGGGCTAATTTATCACAGGATCAACTGTGTCTGGGTGACCACCGCGACCAGCTTTCCGTCGGTTTCAAGCCTCGTCTGCCAGACGTGGGTCCGCCGCCCGAGATGGATCGGGGTCGTGGTCGCGGTCACGGTCGCCCCCGCCTTGGCCGCGCCGACGAAATTGGTTTTGCTCTCGATGGTGGTGGTGCCCTTGGCGTCGGGCGGCAGGTTGATGACCGTCGCCGCCGCGCCGACGGAATCGGCAAAGGCCATCACCGCGCCGCCATGGATCGCGTGACCCAGCGTGCAGAGGTCCTCGCGGACCACCATGGTCGCGACCACCTTGTCCTTCTCGGCCTGCGTGAACGTCACGCCCATCAGGGTTGCGAACGGCATCGGCCGAGACTGAATCATGTCAAGCAGGGTCACACTGCCGCTCCTCTTAATGTAACGCATGAAGCCACTGCCGGGGCCGCGAGCCAGTTAAAGTAACGCATAAGCAGCGCGGTTACGCCGCTTCCACGCCGCACCACCCCGCGACGAACAGCGCAATCGCCCGCGTGGTCTTGCGCAGCGATTCGATCTCCACCCGCTCGTTGAAGCCGTGCATCGCCTCCGCCGTCGCCCCGAAGCACAGGCTCGGGATGCCCGCATTGAGGCCGTAGAACCGCGTATCGGTCAGCGCCGTGAACGCCAGCTCTTTCAGGGGACCGCCGTAGACGGTCTCGCAGGCGGAACGCAGCACCGCCTCGGACTCGTCCGCGCCGGTCAGTTCATACCCTTCGGACAGGAAGCCCGACCATTCCACCGCCGGCGGATTCCTGGCCAGAAACGAATGCTTCTTCGCGGCCGCCTCGACGCAGGCCACGATCTCGGCCTGATGGTCGGCGATCGACCAGCCGGGCAGCACGGCGATCCGGCAATCCAGATCGCACCACGCCGGCACCGAGGACGCCCAGTCGCCGCCCTTGATGATCCCCGGATTGAAATTGATCGGGTGCTTCACAACCTTGAAGTGTCTGTCGCTGGCCGCGCGCCTGTTCCATTCCTCTTCCAGCACTTCAAGAGCCTGAACGAGATGATACGCCGCCTTGATGGCGTTGGCGCCCGCCCCCGCCTCGAACACGTGAACGGGCTTGCCGCGCACCTTAAGACGAAACCAGATCACGCCGACCTGCGAGCGCACCAGCCTGGCGTTGGTCGGCTCCGGGATGAAACAGCAGTCGGCGCGGTAGCCGCGCTGCACGGTCGAGAGCGCACCGACGCCGGTGCTCTCTTCCTCGATGACCGACTGAAAATGAATCCGCGCCGTCGGCTTGAGGCCCGCCGCACGCAACGCATCCAGCGCATAGAGCGCGGCGATAGTGCCGGATTTCATGTCGCCCGCCCCTCGGCCATACATCCAGCCGTCCTTGATGGTTGGCGTGAACGGCGGCGTGTCCCACATATCGAGCGGACCGGCGGGCACCACATCGCAGTGGCCTTGCAGGATCAGCGAGCGGCCCGTATCGCGCGCCGGACGACAGGTCCCGACCACCGTGCGAGCTCTGGAAAAATCATGTTCGATCGGACCATAGCCGCGCAGGTCCTTCAGATCGTCCGTATCGATATGCCAGTCATCGACCTCGTAGCCGCGCGCTCGCAACAGGTCGCCCATCATATCCTGACACGGGCCTTCCGCGCCGCGCGTCGAGGGGATCGATGAAAATTGCTTCGTGGTCTCGATCTGCCGGTCGAAGGCATCGTCGACCGCATCGAGAATGCGGCGCTGGGTGTCGTTCGTCGTTGTTTTGGCGTCCATCGCGTTTCGTCCCTTTCATGCGTCTGCGCGCAGATTGTTGGCACGAGTGTAGCCAACTTTACGGGACCGTTGGAAGGGATGCGATGACCTCGGAGGTAATGGGTTGGCGTTCTGCGCGATCTCCGTTTCGTCATGCCCGGCTTGTCCCGGGCATCCACGTCTTTGGATGATTCACTAAGGCGTGGGTGGCCGGGACAAGCCCGGCCATGACGTGGAGGGATCGCGGAAGCGCTCGACTAATACCCCACCGTAAACCGCTGCCGGGAATGCGCCGGCTTCTCGACTTCATCGGCGAGCGCGATGGCGTAATCCGCGAACGAGATGCTGCTGCCCTTCTCGTTGGTCAGAAGCTGATCCTTGCCAAGGCGGAACTTGCCGGTGCGCGGTCCCTCGACGAACAGCGCCGACGGCGAGAGGAACGTCCAGTCCAGTTCCTTCTCCTGACGCAGCAGATTGAGGAACTCGCCGCCTTTCGTCGCCTCATCCTTGTAGATCGCCGGAAACTCCGGCGTCGAAACCAGCGTGACGCCGGGCGCGACTTCGAGGCTGCCCGCGCCGCCGACCACCAGATAGCGCTTCACACCCGATGCCTTCACGGCATCGATCAGTTTGCGCGGATCGCTTTGCAGGAAATGCACGGCACTGATGACCGCGTCGTGCCCTTTGAGAAGACCGGCGAGATCGTCCTTGTCGAACACGTCGCCCTTCTTCGGCGTGACGTTGGCCTGCGCCGGAACCCTCTCGGGATTGCGGACAATGGCAGTGACCTCGTGGCCGCGGCGGGCGAGTTCCTGGAGAATGGGAAAACCGGCGCGGCCGGTGGCTCCGATCAATGCGACT
>JAGVII010000610.1 GCA_020056155.1 Afipia sp. | reverse complement strand
CTGAGCCTGAAGACGTCGCGCGGCAATACCAGCGTCAACAATGCGACCGGCCGTATTCTGTATAACTTCGCGGGCAGTGCGTGCGAGGGGTACACTACCGAGTTTCGTCAGGTGTCGCGGCTCGACGCCGGCGAAAGCAAGACCACGCTGAGCGATCTGCGCTCCACCAGTTGGGAAGATGGCGAGGGCAAGAGCTATCGCTTCAAGATCGAGACCCGTATGAACGACGCCGACGTGACGTCGGTCGATGGCATCGCGGAGCGTGAGGGCACGACGGTCAAGGTCAAGTTGAAGAAACCCAAGGCCAAGACCTTCACCATCGAGGGGGCTGTGTTTCCGACGGAGCAGGTCAAGCTGATCATCGAGGCCGCGCGCCAGGGCAAGTCGGTGCTCGAACTGGTGATCTATGACGGGTCGGACGACGGCGAGAAGGTCTACAATACGCTGACGGTGATCGGACAACCGATTCCAGGAACGAAGGCGCCGGCAAAGCCGGATGCCACGACGGACAACGAGAAGTTCAAGTCCCAGACCCGATGGCCGGTCACGGTCAGCTATTATGACCGGGCGACGAAACCCAATTCCGGCGAGCAGACCCCGATCTACGCGATGTCGTTTGAACTGTATGAAGACGGCGTCTCGCGCGCACTGTCGCTGGACTACAACGATTTCGTCATCGCGGGCGCGATGGGCAAGATCGATGTCAAGGAAACCAAGCCCTGCAAGTAGGGTCGGTTGATTGCGCATCGTAGGTGAAGCCGTCATGCCCGGCCTTGTGCCGGGCATCCACGTCTTCCGTTGGTGCTTCAACAACACGTGGATGGCCGGGACGAGCCCGGCCATGACGGTATTTGTTTGGCTCTATTCCGCCTTCGCGGGTCCGTCATATGCAATCCCGCGCATCACCGCGGCATTGCCGAATTTCTTGCGGACATTGTCCATCGCGCGCTCGGCATGAGCGGAGCGGCGGTCCAGCAGGTCCTGATCGTCGGCCTCAGCGCCGGGTTTGAGCGCGCTGACGCCCGCGCCGATCAGCCGGAACGCGGTGCCGTCGATCTCGCGGCTGAGCATTTCGCGCACGGTGGCGAAAATGCGGGTCGCGAGTTGCGTCGGAACCTGCAGCGACTGTGAACGGGTACGCTGCCGGAAGTCCGCGGTTTTCAGTTTGAGTGTAATGGTCGATCCGGAGAGGTCGCCGCTCTTGAGGCGCGAGGATACTTTTTCGCACAGCCGCCAGAGGATTTTCTCCAGCGTCGGGAAATCCCGCACATCGGACTCAAGCGTGGTTTCGTTTGAAATCGTCTTGGCGCCGCCATCGGCGACCACCTTTCGGTCGTCGAGGCCGCGCGCCAGCCGCCACAGCCGCCGTCCTTCGGGGCCGAACTGTTTCATCAGATCGATCTCGTCCGCCCGCTGCAGATCCTTGATCAGGCGGAAGCCGCGCTGCGAGAGCTTTTCCTGCGAGGCGGGGCCGACGCCGTAGATGAACCCGACCGGGCGCTCCGCGAGCATCGTGCGCGCCTCGTCCTGGTCGAGCGCTGCGAAGCCGCGCGGCTTGTCGAGGTCGGATGCGATCTTGGCGAGAAACTTGTTCACGGACAGGCCCACCGAAACGGTGATCCCGATGTCGCGCTCGACCTGCGTCGCAAACCGCGCGAGCACTTTCGCCGGGATCATGCCGTGCACCAGTTCGGTGCCGCTGAGATCGAGGAAGGCTTCGTCGATGGACAGGGGCTCGACCAGCGGCGTCAGTGCCATCATTGCATGACGGACTTCGCGTCCGACGCGAACGTATTTCGCCATGTCGGGCCGCACCACCACAGCGGAGGGGCAAAGGTCGAGCGCCTTGAACATCGGCATGGCCGAGCGAACGCCGTAGGTGCGGGCGATGTAGCAGGCCGCCGACACCACGCCGCGCTTGCCGCCGCCGATGATCACGGGCTTGTCGGCGATGTCCGGATTGTCGCGCTTCTCGACGGTTGCATAGAACGCATCGCAATCGATATGCGCGAGTGTCAGCGCGCCGAGGGTGCGATGGCGGATGAGGCGGGGGGAGCCGCATTCCGCGCAACGCATCGCCCTTGCGGCTGCGTCCGAGAGGCAGTCGCGGCAAAATCCCGGCGAATTGGCGGACGGGCGGTCACTCAAGGAATCACTCCCAGCGTGGATCCAGCACCTCGCGCGCATTGGCGACGGCCTGCGGCGTCAGCTGCGATGCGTCGGCAAACGCCTTCACGGTTGCGTCATCACGCACGATGAAATCGAGCACGCCTGCGAGGAACTTCGGGTCGGCTGCCGAGGTCCGAAGGGTCTGCGGACCAATACCGCTCTCGGTCAGGAACAACCCTAGCCGTTCCGGGTCCGAAGCCAGGAAGGAGAGGGCCTGAATCGCAACAAATTCAGCGACTTCCTGAGGGGTTGAAGGGCCTTTTGTCATCGGTCGTGTTTGCCTTTCCGTAACCTATGGTCTTTATTTTAAGCCCATCATGCCCGAGTCATCACGGCGTGGCGAATTCAATGGTTTCAGCACGTACGGGCATTTTACGGGAATTGGAGGGCCAGGATGGCCAAAACCGTCCTGATCGTGGAAGACAACGAGCTCAATATGAAGCTCTT
>JAGVII010000749.1 GCA_020056155.1 Afipia sp. | reverse complement strand
GAACTTTTCCGCACCACCTTGGCCTTCTCGTTCTCGTCGTGTCGTACGACGCCGAGACAGTATTCCTGAAGCGACCGGTGGGCATCCGGGCGGTTCTGCCGAACCGCCGCTGCGTTGTAGACCACGAGATCGCCCGCACCGCCGGTCAGCCCGGTCTGAATCGCGTCGACGCACGAACTTTTGCCGCTGCGGTTCGGCCCCAAAAAAACGGTATTGCCGGAAAGCTCGATGTCCTCCCGCTCGATCAGGTAGAAGTCGATGAGAGACAGGCGGACGATCTGCGGGGTCTGGAGTTCTGGCTCGCTCATGCTTCGGTCTTCTCCTGACCCGGCCCTTCTTCGCCGCCGGCGTCGGATTCGGGGCGTGCTTCCCTAGCGTAGCGTTTCAGTGCTCCAAGCGGTTCAGAGACGGCCACCAGGCTGATCGACGGCCTGACGGTGAAAGGCATTCCTTCGTGGAAGGTCGGCGGTAGCGAAGCCTGGATGAGGCCGTGGTTCTTCAGGAAGCGAAGGATATCGAGCATCCGGACCTTGCCGGGTGGATCTTTCCTGGTCTTTTCCTTCCACAGGTCGTGTAGGCCGTCGGTATGCCATGGGGCATGGCCGTTCACGAGCCCGGTGCTCTGGATCGCGTTGTCGTAATAGGCCCGCAGCAGGAGGATGGCGATTGCCTCGTCGACGCGCAACGGCTGCGCTTGGTGGGCTTCGCGCTTGTCCCGCGGCGTGTCGGGAGCCTCGGCGATCGGAGGCATCAGGCAGACCATCTTGATATTGCCCGACGTGTTGAATTGAAGCCGCCACCCGAAGACGTCGAACAACCGCTCCGCGAAAGGCCGGACCTGATCGTCAATCAGAAGCTCGTAGATATCCTTAGAGCCGAAATCGTTGCCGAAGATGAACTGCCGCTGCATCAGGGTGCGGAAAGCGCGCTGGATGGCGACCTTCGGATAGCGGGTCCTGGCGAGGACCTCTTCGTACTCCAACAATCCCGACAGCGCGTTCATCGCGGGGGCTCCGTGATCCTGGTGGCGGTGAAGTTGGGCAGTTCACCGTAGCCGCACGAAGCGACGCCGTCGGCGGGGGCGAGAAGCCAACCCTTGATGCGACGACCGCGGCCGGTTAGCGCGAGAAGAGCGATGTACCGCCAGGTGAACCAGTCCTTGGCGGTCGTCGGCGCGAGAGCAACCGCGTCGCCGCCGCCCGCCGAACCGAGGTAGGCGAGCGCATGTCCAGCGGTCGGTTCGGAGGCGAGGTCGAACGCGCGGCAATCCTGGATGAAGCGCTTCCGGTAGGGATCTTCAGCCGGCCGCCGGAGGACGCGGGGCTCCGGAGGTGGCAGGGGCTCCCTGGCCTCGGGAAAACGGGATTCGCCCACCGGCTCGAGGCAATTGAGAAGCGGCAGGACGCAGGGAAGCTCGACGTGATCGTCGAGAAGCGCCAGTTCCTCGAGGCAAGACTCGACGCGTTCGCGGATGGTTGCCGGATTGCGGCCGATGAACCGGAGGATATCCCGGATGCGTCCTTCGATGCCGACCTGACCCTGGTCGATGCGGACACGCAAGCGCTCGATATCGTCGAAAGAGGTCGATATCTCGGCGAGCCGCCTGCGGATCAGCGCCTCGGCTTCGCCTACCGTCGCCGCATGACCGGCCTCGACGTAGGCGGCCATTGCCTTCTCCATCGCCGTCGCCGAGCTAAGGATCTCACGGACGGCGCGGGTCACGTGATGTCGGGATCGCCACGGGTTATTCTGGGACAGTATCTTGGTCCAGTCGCGGATCAGGATATTGCCGACGAATTCAGCGAAGAACACGTCGACGGAATCGTCCATTCCGTCGGCGGAGTTGAGCCGTCGCGTCACGGACAGCAATACCGCGTCGATGCCGGCCATATGCCGTCGAAATCCGACAGCCGTTTGCCACGCTGCGTCGATGTTGGTGGCGTGCATCGTCGGATCATCCGCAGCCGCGCCGATTAATGAAGAGACCTGCGAGACCAGTCCTGTAAAGCTCTTAGCGACGTTTTCCTTCAGGTCGCGCAGGACCGTCATCAGTCGGCGGTAGCCTTCCGGCATCGATACTCGGATCAGCCAGCGGTCCGACTCCTCGACCAGCCAACCGCCCTCGCGCATCTTGAGATAGAGGTAGTCCGACGACGCCGCTTCCGGCTCGTCCCCATCGCGTTCGTCGGCAGTCGGCGGCGGTGTCGGCATTCCCTCGATGGCCGCGGCGATCGAATTCTTGACCTGGTCGCGCTCGGGATTCTCCATGGCCATTTCGCCGAAATGCGTGGTGCTGAGCCGCAGTAACGCGGCTTCCGCCGCCATGGCATGGCGACCGGTGAAGATCCTGAAGGCCCCGGGTGGCACGCAACCGAACAGATCGCTCACGGAATCCCTTTTTAGTTTCGGGACGCCAACGACCCGATCTCGTTGATTGAACCTTTCTTGATACCCAACCGCAAGCCCGGTGATGGCGCTGGAATCCAAATCTCAGCGTTGGCCACACGCCGGGACTATAGTTGCGAGCGGGCTGTTGCTCATTTACCTAGTCAGCTTGGTGAAATTCATTCCGCGCCGTGATACCGTCGACGTGGGGAGAAAACATGCCAAGAACTATTCAATTCGCTTTCAGCGACACGTCCACATTTGACCAAAATATCGCGGATTTCTCGACCGAGCTCGCAAGGCTAGATGCCGTCGCCGGCCTCATTTTAAAGGGCGCGCTTTCCACGTTGGCCATCGGCGAACAAGACAAGGGTGCGTTGCTCGATGCACTTTATGCCGCTCTTGCGGCGCCGCCGTCGTCACACGAACAATCCACCCCAAACAGCCAACCTCAAGGCATGCCACCCGGCGCTCCGCTCGCTCCAGCAACTCCGCCTCCCACCGCCATCCATTGGTTTCTCGAGGGGCTGGAAATCGAGGGATTTCGCGGCATCAACAACGAAGGCGCGCCGCTTGCCCTCAAATTCAAGCCGGAATGTGTAAGCTCGATTTCCGCGCCAAACGGTGTCGGCAAGAGTTCGATCTATGACGCCCTGAGCTTTGCGCTACGAGGCAAGATCGACAAATTGGACCGGTTGCTTCAGGCCGAACGCGGTCAAGATTACTACCTCAACCGATTTCACCCGGCAGGAGTCGGTACCGTCAAACTGACCTTGCGGCCCGACAATGGCGGAACCGCCGTGACGTTAACGATCACGCGCAACGCGGCCGGCCAACGAAGCGTGACCGGCCATCCCGACGCGGAAGTCCTGCTCGCCGAATTGAACCGAGAATTCGTCCTCCTTGATGGGCAAACCTTCCAAAGTTTCATGGACGAGACGGCACTCAATCGGGGGCGCTCCTTCTCCGGGCTGTTGGGGCTGGCGCGATACTCGGCGCTACGGCAACAGCTCCAACAGCTTTGCCAAACCCGCTCCTTTAACTCGCACTTCGACACCAGCGCACAAGCCGCAAAAAAAGCTGGCGCTGATCGAGCCATTACCGCCACGCGAACCGCGATTGCGACAGACTACGAAGTCCTTGTTCAGGAAGAGCTCGGGAGCCAGACTGATTCAACCGAGGCGCAAGCGCGCTGTCATGCGTCCTTAAAGGCCATTCCGACCCTATCCTCGCTCTGCAGCGACCGAAACTTCATGCAGATCAGCAGCGACGATTGTCATGCGGCCGTCAACACGGCGGAAGGCGGAGCTGAAAGGCAACGCCTCGCTATACTGATCCAAACGGAGACGCGCTGGAAGGCAGCGAACAAAGAAGCCCCGACCAGCGATGACGTCCAGACGTTACGTGGCCTTGCACGAGCACGTGAAGAAGCGCTTGCCGCAACGTCAGGCGAGGCGCTTCAGCGGCTCTACAAGCTGAGCGACGAAGTCATGTCGGCGGGCGACTGGCCGTCCCCAAATCTCTGCCCCACCTGCGGAGTGGAACACGATATCTCCGTGCACGATCATGTGCAGGATAAACTCAGCCAGTATGATGCCGTAGAAAAAGCGACGTTCGCACTGGCCACCGAATGGACCGCCAAGGGCTGGTCCGAACTGGAAGAGGTTGAAAAGCTGACCATCGGCGAGGAAGAGGCGTTGCTCCTTGCGCGACTGAAGCGCTCCGGCGAAGAAGGAACGATAGCGAGTGCAGAAGTCACCGCCCTTGAAACCCATCTTGCGACCATCCGGACCAGGACAGAGGCCGAAATCCAGCGACTCGCCGACGAGAGCGCGGCGTTGTCGCAGACCATGCCGCCGTCTCTAGTGGCGGTGACACGCGCCATCGAAGCGGCACAACGGCTTCAAAAGAATTGGATGGCGCTTGAAACGGCAGAAAAAGACGCGACGGAACTTGCTTCGCGCGCCCAACGTGTAGCACGCCTGAAGACTTTTCTCGACAACGCGAACTCGAGCTTCGCACAGGCCGAATCCGGAATGGCCTCGGCCCGCCTTGCCAGGGTCGAGCCGCTTTGCCAAACCTTGTTCAATCAGATCATGTTCAGCCCGGTAACGCCTATCCTTCGGAAGCCCCCGGGAATGGAAGATCTCACGATCGGCTTGGCGACCTTCTGGACCCTCCGGGACGTGTCGGCACAAGCACTGCTGTCCGAAAGTTATCGGAACGCCTTTGCCGTTTCTGTTTATCTCGCCGCTGCCTCGCTCTATGGAGGCGCGCCGCGCTTCATGGTGCTCGACGACGTCACATCGAGTTTCGATGCCGGCCATCAGCACCACCTGGTCGAGGTCATCCGCTTACAGTTCGCACGGCCTCTACAAGCCGACGGGCCACAGGTAATATTGTTGAGCCACGACACGCTGCTGGAAAAGCTCTTCAATAAACACTCCGGCTCGCCTGACTGGTCCCACCAACGTCTCGAGGGGACGGCACACACAGCGGTCCTCTTGCAGTCGGGCGCGGTCAACAAGGTTCGGGATGCGACAAACACCCTATTGAATCAGGGGCGGGTCGACGACGCCGCGCCCCGGCTGCGCCAATATCTCGAATATGTCCTCCAAACGGTTATCGACAAATGCCGTATTCCCGTGCCACCTGACCTCGCTTTTGGCGACGATAAACGAACGCCTGGCGAGTATCTCAATGCGATAAAAGCAGCGGTCGAGCTCGAAGACCGAGCGGGCAGCCTGATCCTCGAACCCGCACAGAAGCAGGCGTTGCAGATGCACTCGGCCACCATCATCGGCAACTTCGTCTCGCATTGGGCAACGGGGCAAACACAAGCTTTTTCCGCTCCGGCCCTACTTGGCGTGATGCAGGCCATCGAAAAATACCAGGAGTGCTTCAAGTACGAGCCGACGCCGGGCGCACAGAAGCGATTCTACGCTACATTGCACAGCAAATAGCCGCGATCTGCGATGTATCGATCGCTGCTTTGCTTTCGCGATCTCGTGCGAAGAATTTGCCGTTTCTCGATCCCGGTCGGGGCTTAGCCCGTGGTGCAGAACTTGTTTCCATGCAAGCCGCTTAACAAGTTTTCTTGCCTTACAAGAACTCAACGATTTTCTTCGCGGTCAAGAGCGGGCCTAGCGCGGACACTTTGGCGCAGCTGATCGCGGAGGCGCAGTTGAGACGGGTTTTATCGCCCCTTCTGGCCAGCACTCAGTTCTATCGAACTGGTCTCCAACCTTGGTTCTCTGAAAACGGGAATATTTGTCAGACGGTCGGAGAATACTGGTCGATTACAGTCGCGTTGCCGCAAAATCGGTCTCTGTAGAGAATGACCTCGCGTGAAAAGCCCGCCATTGGCGGCCCTTTTTCGCAACTAACCGAGAAATTCTCTAAATCACACACTGGATGGCTGTCGCGGGAGGATTCGAACCGCCACATTCCCAGTTGCAAAACCCCCTTTGATTTCTCAAGAGAATTTTGCATTTTTTCGCGAATTTCGGGTCCAGAGACTTTTACACCCAGCGGATGCTGAACCAGGAGCATGCACCTCGCTGAAACAGCTAGGAGGCGAGCTAACGCACCCGCCCCCTCTGATTTTAGGCTGCCGCCCTGCTGTTTGGTGCTCCGAGTTTTCTGGATAGGAATTTTCGGATCTTGTCCGCCATCACCTTGTTAGCGGTGCCTGGGAATATTTTGTCTCGGCCGTCGGTTATTTCCCCCCACACATCCGCAAACCGAAACTTATCCATGGTGCGAAGCAAAAGCTCTCCAGCATCCCGCCATTCTGGTACGCCGTTTAGAACCTCACACAACGCCTCGACGATCGTGGCTTTAACGAAGCCAGGATTCCCATCCGCAGTCTGCGTAATACATTGAAGAGCAGTGATCAGCGTATCTCGTCCATACAGATTGAAACATCTTGTTAGCGCCCCAACGGCCGACGTCTGACCTCGCTTAAGATTGGACTGAATTTTGCGAACGATCTCGACCTCAGCTGCAGCGCATACCTCTGCAAGTGCGAGTGATGCCGGGTCTTTAGCAGCGAGCCTTGCGTGATAAAGTTGCTGTGCAGTCGTCTTGGTAATATTGCCATTGACAGCGGCATATGCCGCCGCCTGCCGTGCGCGATCAGCCTGAACAACTTGGCAAGGCACAGTTTTCTGACCGCGCAACATTGCGGCTGTCGTCCGATGCTGCCCGTCCACAATAGCAAACTGGCCGCCTTCGACCGGCGCGACAAT
>JAGVII010000319.1 GCA_020056155.1 Afipia sp. | reverse complement strand
TTGCGTTGCCGCAAGAAAGAGGCTCGATCGTGGTGCGCTGCACACGTGACCACCCACGGTCACAAACTTGTGCCGCGCTTATCTGAAATTCGATGGCACGCTTCGAAAGCTCCATGTTAGCTTTGTCATGGACGAGGATTCAAAGTCCCGTCCAGCATTGGGCAAGGAGACCAAAAATGGCCTGGAAGACCCCAAGGATCGTCGAAGTGCCGGTCGGCATGGAAATCAATATGTATGCCTGCGCCGTGCGGAAATAGGCCGCATCTCGCCATCAGGCTTGCAGTGAAGCGATCCGGGTGTGCCAGGAATTCCTCGAAGGAGGTTCTTCCTGTGCGCTGTCGGGTTTCTTGATGTCTGTGACAGCAACGTCTGCCATCAACGAATCCTGTCATCGAATCGAGGACGGAGGCTTATGCGCGTCGTCGTTTTAGGGGCTGCGGCGGGCGGTGGTGTTCCTCAATGGAACTGTAATTGCGAGGTCTGTCGCGCCGCGCGCGATACGCGTCCCGAGTTGCGCGCGACACAGGCCTCGATTGCCGTTAGTGCGGACGGGGAACATTGGTTTCTGATCAATGCCTCGCCGGACTTTCGCCAGCAGATGATCGCGACGCCCCAGCTTCATCCCAAATCAGGTCAATTGCGGCACAGTCCCATCGCCGGCGTTATTCTGACCAACGGCGAGGTCGATGCGGTCGCCGGCCTCTTGTCGCTTCGCGAGGATTGGCCATTCACGATCTACGCTCATCGGCGCGTACTCTCCATTCTCAGGTCGAACAGCATCTTCAACGTGCTCGACGAGAAACGCGTCCGGCGCGAGCCGATTGAGTTTGACGTGGGGTTTGAACCGAAACTTTCCGACGGCTCCTTCTCGGGCCTCGAAGTTCTTCCCTTCGCTGCACCGGGGAAGCGAGCATGGTATCTTGAAGGCGAAAGCAGCGGCGAAGACCCTGGGGATACGCTGGGGCTCCGGATTTCCGACAAACGAAGCGGGGAGCATCTGTATTTTCTCGCCGCCTGCGCTGCGCTTACGCCCGAATTGAAACAACGCCTTCAAGGCGCACCACTGATTTTCTTCGACGGGACGCTTTGGCGTGACGACGAACTGATCTCGGCGGGGCTTGGCACCAAGACAGGGCAGCGAATGGGCCACATGGCAATGTCCGGCGAGGACGGCGCGATGGCTGCGTTCGCGGACCTCGGCATTGCCCGCAAGATTTTCCTGCATATCAATAATTCGAATCCGGTTCTGCTTCCGGGCTCGGCCGAACGTCAGGCGGCCGAGCGTGCGGGCTGGCAAATTCCTTCGGACGGAGTGGAGATCGCCATTTGATCGCGACGAGCGTGTTCGCTTTGAAGCCGGGAACGCCGCTCGCGACGGCTGACGAACTTGAGACTGCGCTTCGAGGGATCGGCGCGACGCGTTATCACAACCTGCACCCGTTTCACCGGTTGTTACATGGCGGCAAGCTTAACAAAGGACAGGTGCAGGCCTGGGCCCTTAATCGCTACTACTATCAGAGTTCCATTCCGATCAAGGATGCGGTGGTGATTTCGCGGTTTCGCGACCGCGATATCCGGCTCGAATGGCGTCACCGCATCGAGGATCACGACGGCGATGTCCATGCTGAGGGCGGGATCGAACGTTGGCTGAAGCTGACCGAAGGGCTTGGCCTCGATAGCGCTTATGTCGAATCCGCCGAGGGGATTCTTCCTGCAACACGCTTTGCGGTGGATGCATACGTCCATTTCGTCCGTGACCGGACCCCGCTGGAGGCCATCGCGTCTTCACTGACCGAACTGTTTGCGCCGAACCTGCACGAAGAGCGAATTTCAGGGATGCTGGCGCATTACGATTTCGTCAATCCGAACATCATGAGCTATTTCAGGCGGCGCATGGAGCAGGCCCCGCGCGACGCCAATTTTGCCCTCGATTTCGTCAAAAAACACGCTAAAACGCAAGAAGAACGAGAAGCGGTGTGTAATGCGCTGATCTTCAAGACCAACGTGCTCTGGGTCCAGCTCGATGCGCTTTATCACGCTTATGTCGATGGCCACGTTCCGCCGGGCGCGTTTGTGCCGGAGAAGGGCTGATGGCATTGCGAAACCGGCGGATCGACATAACTGAAGGAAGCCGCCCCGTTCTGGCACGGCACGCCAAACTGAAGTTCGATGAAGCGCGGCAGGTTTGGGTTATTCTGGTGCCTGAGAAGGTGCTCGCGCCGGACGAGATCGCGGTGGAAATTCTACAGCTCTGCGATGGCGTTCGTAACGTAGATCAGATTATCAATGAGCTTGCCGTCAAGTATGCTGCAGATCGTGGGATAATCAGTGTCGACGTCATCGCGATGCTGCGGGACCTCGCCGAGAAGGGGTTTCTCGCGGAGGCACAGGACATCAGGCCATGAGTCCGACGCTCACCGATGCTTCTCCTGTTCGTGCCGATCCGACCGACGGATTAGCGGTACTGGAATCGCGCAAGCCGCAGGCGGAAACTTTCGGCATTCCATTGGCGGTCCTCGCGGAACTCACCCATCGCTGTCCGCTGCAATGTCCGTACTGCTCGAATCCGCTCGAACTCGAGCGCGGCAGTGCGGAACTCTCCACCGATGAGTGGAGGCGCGTGCTGAGCGAACTCGCCGACATCGGTGTGCTTCAGATTCATTTTTCCGGCGGGGAGCCCACGGCGCGCAAAGACCTCGTTGAGATTGTTCAACACGCTACGGATGCCGGATTGTATTCAAACCTCATCACCTCGGCGGTGCTGCTGAGCAAGGACAGACTGGCCGCCCTGGCCGATGCGGGTCTGTGCCACGTCCAGATCAGCTTTCAGGGCAGCGAGCAGGGCGCTGCCGACCGCGTTGCCGGATTGAAAGGTGCCCATGCGAAGAAGATCGAGGTTGCAGGCTGGGCCCGTGAGCTTGGCCTGCCGCTGACGGTGAACGCGGTGATGCATCGACAGAACCTGTTTCAGCTTGCAGACATCATCCAGATGGCGGTCGATCTCGATGCCGACCGGCTGGAAATCGCCAATGTCCAGTATTACGGCTGGGCGCTCAGGAATCGCGCGGCGCTTATGCCTACGATCGGACAGATCGACGAGACTTCCCGCATTGTCGAGGAAGCAGAGGCGCGGCTTAAGGGTATTCTTACCATCGATTACGTCGTGCCGGATTATTATGCGCTGCGTCCGAAGAAATGCATGGGCGGCTGGGGCCGGCAATTCTTCAATATCTCGCCATCGGGCAAGATCCTGCCCTGCCACGCGGCGGAAACGATCACGGGGCTGGAATTCGAATCTGTTCGGGATCATTCAATCTCGTGGATCTGGCAGAACTCGGAAGCCTTCAACCGCTACCGCGGAACCGGCTGGATGCCGGAGCCGTGTCAAAGCTGCGCATATAAGGAGGCCGACTATGGCGGCTGCCGTTGTCAGGCCTTTGCGTTGACAGGAAATGCGGCCAACACCGATCCGGCCTGCGCGCTCTCTCCCGTTCACGAGCAGATATTCAAGACGGCGATGAGCGAGGCGGCGGGCGATAACAGCCGCTTTATCTATCGCAATTTCGCCGGCGGCACGTTCGAGGCTGATTCACATGGCGCCTGACGCAGTCGACATCGGGATATCGGACAAGCGAGCAGATCGCTTTGCGCCGCTCTCCGTACAGCACATGGCGGTGGGCGACGGCCACGAGATTTATGTCGAGACGGTCGGTCGTGCGGACGGCATTCCTGCGGTCTACTTGCACGGCGGGCCGGGCAGCGGCTGCCAGCCCGATCATCGGCGATTGTTCGATCCACAGCGGTTTCACGCAGTGCTGTTTGATCAACGCGGCGCGGGCAGGAGCCATCCCAGGGGATCGCGCCAAGCCAACACGCTACCGCATCTGATTGCAGACATGGAAGCCATCCGCAGAAGCCTCGGGTTCGAACGATGGCTTGTTGTCGGCGGCTCGTGGGGCGCGACGCTGGCGCTTGCCTATGCACAAGCCCATCCGCAGCATGTCAGCGGGATCGTTCTGCGCGCGACGTTCCTCGGGACGTCGATGGAGTTGGAAGACGCATTTCTCAACAACCTGCCGCGTCTTTATCCCGATCTGAACGATGATTTTCTCGGGCTGCTTCCTCCTGAAGAGCGAGCGCAACCGCTTCAGGCTTATTGGCGGCGTATTCTCGATCCCGACCCTGCGGTCCATGGGCCAGCATCCCGCGCCTGGCACGACACCGAGCGAATCCTGTCCGATCATAAACCTTCAAAAAGCCGGCTTGATCTTGCCGCTTTCAACAAAGTTGCGCGCGGGCTTCCATCGACACCGTTCATGGAAGCTCATTACTTTCAGAATAATTGTTTCCTGAGGCCCGGACAACTCTTGGAGAATGCCGGACGGCTGAAAGGAATTCCCGGTGCGATCGTTCAGGGGCGGTACGATCTGCTTTGTCCGCCTTCGACCGCACATGCGTTGCTGAAGGCATGGCCGGACGCCACCTTGCGAATGGTCGAGACCGCAGGCCATTCGCTGTACGATCCCGGCGTGAGAGATGCTGTTATCGAAGCCATCGACGGGCTGTCGCGCATTGCCTAACGCGACGTAAATTCAGTGTGGCAGCGTGACATCCACCGTCAGCCCCGAGTACCACGCGGCGAGGTCGGCGATGTCCGCATCGGACAGCGGTTTCGCCACCACATTCATGGTCTCATCCTTGCGCTCCTCGGAGCGGAAGGACTTCATTTGCTTTTCCAGATACATCGCAGGCGAACCGGCAATATTGGGCGCCATCGGCATTTTGGAAAGGCCGTCGATGCCGTGACAGGCAGCGCACATTTGCGCTTTTTTGCGTCCCGCCTTGGCATCAGCGGCATGGGCAGAGCCAATCGCTGCAGTCAGAAGGCCGAGCATGGAGAAAAGGATAAGCACACGCGCGATCATTCTTCTTCCATCCTTTTGCACGCGACTTTGTAACGATCCGCCGCGATCAGGCATGAGCTATCGCGCGGCGGATTCTGTGTTTCGGCCAGTACCTACTTGTTGTCGTAGGTGATCCGGTACAGCGCGCCAGCCAGATCGTCGGACACGAGCAATGAACCGTCTCGCAACGTGGCGACGTCGACCGGCCTTCCCGTGTACTCGCCATCCGGCGTCAACCATCCGGATGCAAAGACCTCCGTCTTGTCGGCGCTGCCGTCGGCCTTGAGAGAGGTAAACATCACCCGCGCGCCGACGGGTTCTGTACGATTCCACGATCCATGCTGAGCCGAGAAGATGCCGCCGCGATATTTGGCCGGGAAAGACTTGCCGTTATAGAATGTCATGCCGAGATCGGCCGCATGAGCATCCATCTCGATTTCGGGATAGACCACGTTGGCTGGTGGGGTATCTGCCTTGTATTCGACGGTTCGTACCTTACCGCCGCCGAAATAGGGAAATCCGAAGTTCTGTCCGATCTGCGTGGCACGGTTCAACTCACCCGGCGGGGTGTTGTCCCCCATACCATCGACCTGATTGTCAGTGAACCAGAGTTGATTGTTCTTTGGGTTGAAATCCATGCCGACCGAATTTCGGACGCCTTGGGCGTAAACCTCTTTGTTCTTGCCGTCCTGGTCGACCCGAATGATGCCGCCGATGCCATTTTTGTTGAAGCCGTCGAGTTTGCTTTTCGCCGGCACGTTGAAGGGCTGTCCGAGCGACACATAGATTTTGTTATCCGCACCCACACGGCAGACGCGCGCAGTGTGGTTGAAGCTCTCATCTTCCTTCGGGATCAGTTCACCCTGAGGAACGACAACGGCAACGGCGATGTCCGGACTTTCATAGAAGAATTCAGCGGCAGGGAAATTGAGGATGCGGTTCTGTTCAGCGACGAAAAGGAATCCGTCCTTGGAGAAGCAGACGCCATTCGGAATGGTGAAGCTGACCGACGGTGCAAATTCTTTGACTTCCTCAGCGACACCGGCTTTGCCGCGATCGGTGACGGCGTAGACCTTACTCTTGCGGGTTCCCACAAACGTCACGACGCCCTGCGGCCCAACTGCAATATGCCGTGCATCGGGTACAAGCGCATATAGACTGATCTTGAAGCCGGAAGGCAGTTTGATCTTGGCAAGATTGGCTTTGATCGCCTCGACCTTGCGGCCGGTTTGCGGCACGGTCGGAATTTCAGTGACGCCAGTCTTCTGGAAGTTGCCGAGCTTCTCGAGATTATTGTTCGGCGTCTGGGCGGAGGCAGAAATCGCCGATGCGCAAACAAACGCAGCGGCAGCAACTGAAGTCAGGGCATGATTTCTTGCAGCGTAAAACATGATTATCCTCCCGGTGGGGTCTGATTTTTGGCGTTTTACGGGGCGAGAGCCTATCGCAGCATCGCGTTGGTGCAAGGCGGCCCCTCCCAGAAAATATTCTGGCGGCGCAGCATTGCGGGATCGTATCGCGCGATTGTGATTTGTGATGGATAGAAGCGGATCGCTGCTGCCGCCGCGTTCTTGATCCACGAGGCCTAAAGTCGGCCGAATGAGCGACGCATGCCGAGGAAGTTACGTCTGTCTGATGCTGACGATCTCGCCGCAGGCGGGATTGGGATAGGTAGTGATAGTGACAGTCATGGCGTCGGACCTGGATTTCCAAAGGTTACGGCAAGATCGGTAACTTGCTCTGGCGTAAGCGTACGCGGCTTCATGCCACGGGTCATCAGGTAGAGCTTTGCTGTTTCTTCCAGCTCTTCCATCGCGAAGACCGCAGCTTCGAGCGTATCGCCGGAAACCACCGGACCATGATTTGACAGCAGCACGCACGAGTAATTTCCGGCGAGCCCGCGGATCGCATCAGCCACCGCCGCATCTCCCGGACGGTAGTAGGGCAATAATGCCGTGGCACCACAACGCATCATGTAATAGGGCGTCAGCG
Source organism: Afipia sp. (assembly GCA_020056155.1). Taxonomy (GTDB): domain Bacteria; phylum Pseudomonadota; class Alphaproteobacteria; order Rhizobiales; family Xanthobacteraceae; genus Afipia. Next base: position 12,596 of record JAGVII010000319.1, on the reverse strand, counting down.
GTGGCAGCGCTGCTTTCGGGTCGATCTCAGGAAGCATGGATACGGCGACACAATGCGCGCAGTGCAGGTGCACAACAGCCCTCGCGCCGCGTCTGGTTTCATAAAGCGCAGCATGCAGTGGGATCTCCTTGGTCGGCGCATCCCCTGACAGCACGTGCCCGGATCCGTTGAGCCGTGAGAGCCGCGCAGGGTCGAGACAGCCAAGTGATGCATTGGTCGGCGTCACCAGCCAGCCGCCGTCATCGAGGCGGACGCTGATATTCCCCGAAGACCCGGGGGTCAGGCCTCGTTCGAACAGCGAGCGGCCGAACTGGCAGATTTGATCGCGAAGCCGTGTTTCCGTCATGGGGCGCCTTTCCGGTCGCGTTTTCCCACGGTTCCGGGCGAGGCTCAAATGGCATTTTGGACGCGCGACCAGTCATGCTACCAAATCTCTAACCGCTCGACGCCAAAGTACGAGCAAGCAACAAAATGGGGAAACATGTCCGTCAAGGTGGGCCGCGTCGGGGTCATCGGTCTCGGGTCGATGGGTTTCGGCATGGCGTTGTCGCTCAAACGTGCCGGCTTCGATGTCACAGGTTGCGATGTCGCACCTGATGTCACCGCGCGGTTTGTCACGGAGGGCGGCCGGAGCGCTGCGTCGCCAGCGGAAGCGGCGAAGGACGCCGATGCTGTGGTCAGCGTTGTGGTAAACGCAGCGCAGACGGAAGCCATTCTATTCGGCGCTCAGGGTGCGGCCGAAACACTGCCGAAAGGCGCGGTGTTCATATCCTCCGCCACCATGGATCCGGATGTCGCCCGGCGGCTGGCCCGGCAGCTTGAAGCGAGCGGCAGGCATTATCTCGATGCGCCGATCAGCGGAGGCGCCCAACGCGCTGCACAGGGCGAACTGACCATTCTCGCCTCGGGCAGCCAGGCGGCATTCGCCAAGGCAAGGCCTGCGCTGGATGCGATGTCTGCGAAACTCTACGAATTGGGCGATCAGCCGGGGCAGGGCGCGGCGTTCAAGATGATCAATCAACTCCTGGCGGGTGTGCATATTGCCGCCGCCAGCGAAGCGATTGCTTTCGCAGCCAAACAGGGACTCGATATCGCCAAGGTTTATGAGGTGATCACGGCTTCCGCTGGTAACTCGTGGATGTTCGAGAACCGGATCCCGCATGTGCTGGACGGTGACTACACGCCCCGCAGCGCGGTTGATATCTTCGTCAAGGATCTTGGCATCATTCAGGATATGGCGCGAACGGCGAAGTTTCCTGTTCCGGTTTCGGCGGCTGCGTTGCAGATGTTTCTGATGACGTCCGCTGCGGGCATGGGACGCGATGACGATGCATCGGTTGCGCGCATGTACGCGCGCGTGACCGGAACGAAATTGCCCGGTGAATAGGCAGTCTTATCATAATCAAGAAAATGGAAACGTCTGATGCCTCGCTTCGCCGCCAATCTCAGCATGATGTTCAACGAAGTACCGTTTCTCGATCGTTTCGAGGCGGCGGCGAAGGCAGGGTTCACCGCGGTGGAGTTTCTGTTTCCCTACGAGCATACGCCCGATGATGTTGGCAAAAGACTCCACGGAAACGGTCTGACGCAGGCGTTGTTCAACCTGTTTCCCGGTGACTGGAACAAGGGTGAGCGCGGGTTTGCGGCGTTGCCGGATCGATTTGCGGATGTGCAGAACAGCGTTCAACAAGCGTTGCCTTATGCCAAGGCGACGGGCGTCAAGCGACTGCACCTGATGGCGGGCATCGCCGACCGTCTCGATCCGAAGGCCGTTGATTCATTTCGCCGGTCGGTAGCGTGGACTGCTGAGGCCTTGGCCAAGGAAAACATCGATCTGATGCTGGAGCCGATCAATCCACGCGATGTGCCCGGGTATTTTCTCAACGACTTCGACTTCGCGACTGGCCTTATCAGCGACCTCAAAATCGCGAATCTGAAACTGCAGTTCGATATTTATCACCGGCAGATTGTCCATGGCGACGTGACCATGGCGCTGCGCAAGATGATGCCGATGATTGGACATATTCAGATCGCCAGCGTGCCCTCTCGAAACGAACCGGCGAATGAGGAATTGAATTACCCGTTTCTGTTCGATGAACTGGACCGGCTCGGCTACGAGGGCTTTGTTGGTTGCGAGTATCGACCGAAGGGAAATACGGCCGACGGCCTCGGCTGGTTTGCGCCGTATGCCATGAAAACCGGAGCGCGCGCGTGACGCTGGCGCTGGGCTGCATTGCCGACGACTATACCGGCGCCTCCGATCTCGCCAACATGCTGACCCGTTGCGGTTTGCGCACTGTGCAGACTATTGGCGTCCCAACCAACGAGTTGGCGCTGCCTGATGTCGATGCCGTCGTGGTCTCGCTCAAGAGCCGTTCAATTGAGGCGCCTCAGGCAGTTGCACGATCGCGCGAGGCCGACAAATGGCTGCGTGGGCGTGGAGCGCCCCATGTGCTGTTCAAGATATGTTCGACATTCGATTCCACGGACGCCGGAAACATCGGCCCGGTGATGGATGCACTGCGCGTGGACTCCGGTGACGATATCGTGCTTGTGACGCCGGCGTTTCCTGGTACAGGGCGCACCGTGTATCAGGGCAATCTGTTTGTCGGCAGCGTCCCGCTCAACGAAAGTCCGCTAAAGGATCATCCGCTCAATCCGATGCTCGATTCAAATCTGGTGCGTGTGTTGGCGCGGCAGAGCAAGTCCAAGATCGGTCTTGCCGATTTCGCGACTGTCGCGAAAGGGTCCGACGCGATCCGTGCGCGCCTCGCCGAGTTGGCAAAGCAGGGGATCGGTGCTGCCGTCATCGATGCGGTATTCGATCCCGAACTTGAGGTCATCGGTCAGGTTGCCCTCGATCATCGGCTGTCGGTCGGCGCTTCGGGAATGGGACTGGGGCTCGCACGAGGACTTGTCGCATCGGGCAAGGTCAAGCCAGCGTCATCCGGCGCGGATCAGAAGGCGATTGGCGGTCCAGTGGCGTGCATCGCCGGAAGCTGCTCGCAGGCGACGCTGGCGCAGATCGCGCAGGCAGGAAAATCGATGCCGGTGCTGCGTCTCGATCCGGAAAAGATCCTGACGGGCCAAGCGGAAGCGGAACGCGCGATTGAATGGGCCCGTGCGAATATGGGGGCAGCACCGGTCCTGATAGCCAGCAGTTCCTCGCCCGATCAGGTTTCCGCACTTCAGGCTAAACACGGGCGCGATGCCGCCGGACATGCCATCGAGCAGACGATGGCTGCGATCAGCGAAGGACTTGTTGCGGCTGGTGTGCGGCGTCTCGTTATCGCTGGCGGTGAGACATCCGGCGCCGTGGTCGATCGCCTTGGGGTCCCGGCGTTCCTCGTCGGACCGGAAATCGCCGCTGGCATTCCGGTCCTTCGTTGTGTCGGCTGGGACAAGGGAGAGTCGGTGATGGCGCTTAAGTCCGGCAATTTCGGCGGCCCGGATTTTTTCAACGACGCCATCCGCCTGATGCCGTAGCTTAGGCTTCCTTGAAGCCGTATTCCTGCTGGTTACCGGTCGCGCCATAGTATTTGTACGGCAGGAACTTGCCCGACATCGTAATCTGTACACGATCACCCTTTGGATTCGCCAGGCGGTCCATCACCATGTCGAAGTCGATCGCCGACATGATACCGTCGCCGAATTCCTCCTCGATGAGCGCCTTCCACGCCGGGCCATTCACCATCACAAGCTCATAGAGGCGATAGATCAACGGATCGGTCGGCGGCATCTGAATGCCTTCGCCGCGCATAGGGACTTCGTTGATCATTGCCTGTTCGACCGTCGAGAGTCCGAAGAGCTTCGCGGCATTTTCCGCCTGCGGTTTTGTCAACTTCATCTGGCCGAGGATTGCGCCTACCACCAGGACTTCGGAATGGCCGCCGATCTGTTCGCAGATGTACTTCCACGTCCAGCCCTTCTCGCGCTTGATGTCGAGCAGCTTTTCGGTGAGGTCGGATCGCTTCATTGTCTTCTCCTTGAGTTATCGGGTTATCGTGCGCTGGCCTGTCCGGCCTGCGGCTTTTGAAAGGGTTCGGTCGTGTTCACGATCGCGGGCTCGGCAAAGCCGGGACGAACCGTCGGCACATTGCGAGGGTCGTGATCCTTGTTTGTTTCCACGAACGTCTTGCTTCGGGTCACAAGGAAATCGATGATGTGGTTGCGCAGCGCGTAGTAGTGCGGATGCCTGTGTAGGTCGATCCGGCCGCGATCCTTCGGCAGCGGGTTCTCCAGAACTTCAGCCAGAACCGCGCCGGGACCGTTGGTCATGAGGAAGATCTTGTCAGCGAGATAGATGGCCTCGTCGACGTCATGGGTGATCATGAAAGCGGTCTGGCCGGTCTCGAGGCAAATGCGGCGGACTTCGTCCTGCAGGGTGCCGCGCGTCAGTGCGTCGAGTGCGGAGAACGGCTCGTCCATCAGCATGATCTTGGGCGTGATCGAGAGTGCACGTGCGATGCCGACGCGCTGCTTCATCCCGCCTGATAATTCCGACGGACGCTTGTGTTCGGATCCGGTGAGGCCGACGATATCGATGAATTTCTGCGCGTGGGCACGGACACGTGCTTTGTCCCATTTGCGCCACTTCGAGGAAACCGCGTAGGCGACGTTCCCCATCACGGTGCGCCATGGCAGCAGGGCGTGGCTCTGGAAAATCACGGCGCGATCGAGGCTTGTGCCTTCGATCGCCTGGCCGTCGACAATCACTGTACCTTCGCTTGGTTCATCAAGGCCTGCGAGAATGTTCAGTACGGTGGTCTTGCCGCAGCCGGAATGGCCGATGACACAACCGAACTCGCCCCGAGGCATCGACAGCCAAAGGTCTTCAAAAATCGTCGTCGTGCCGCCGGACTGGGCTGGATAGCGCTTGGCGATGCCTTCGATAGAGATAAACTTTTCCGTCATGGCTTTACTCCGGGAACGTGACCATGCGCGTGAAGCGCGCAAGGATCTGGTCGAGGATCATGCCGACGAGGCCGATGACGAAGATGGCGATGATGACGTTGGTGATCGACAGGTTGTTCCATTCGTTCCAGACGAAGTAGCCAATGCCGGTGCCGCCTACGAGCATTTCGGCTGCAACGATGACGAGCCATGCGATGCCGATGGAGATTCGCATGCCGGTGAGGATGGTAGGCGCGGCGGCTGGAAGAATGACTGTGAACGCGCGGCGAACATTGCCCACCTCAAGCGTGCGAGCAACGTTGATCCATTCCTTGCGAACAGCCGACACGCCGAACGCGGTGTTCATCAGCATCGGCCAGACCGAGCAGATGAAAATGACGAATATCGCGGAGAGACCCGAGTCCTTGATAGTATAGAGCGCCAGCGGCATCCATGCGAGCGGCGAGATCGGTTTCAGGATTTGAATAAATGGATCGAACGCCCTGCTGAGCAACGGCGACATTCCGATCAGGAATCCGAGCGGGATGGCGACCGCGACCGCAAGGAGGTAGCCGATCATCACGCGCGCTATGGAATAGGCGAGCTGGATGCCGAGACCCTTATCGTTCGGACCGTTATCATAGAACGGGCGCTTGATGTGCTCCCATAGCTTGGCGCCGACGTCGAGCGGACCCGGCATCGCCGACTTGCCCTGCGTGGCGTTGAGTCCCATGAGTTTCGCGTATTCCGGATCCATCGTTGCAACGCTCGACGTGCTGCGCGTGGCGAGGTGCCACGCGCCGATGAAGGTGAGGAAGATGGCCACGGAAACGATCGCGGCGCGAAACCTTAGCGAGGAAGACATCAGCTCGCCTTCTTGATCTTGAAGCTGTTGAGGTATTCCTCGGGCTTTGCCGGATCGAAGGTCTTGCCCATCACGACGAAGCTCTTTGTGGTCGCCGTCGGTGGCGTGAGGCCGACCTCCTTCATCAGCTTCGCGGTATCGGTCGCAAGGTAGACCTGCTCAGCGACGGCCTTGTAGTCCACGTCACCCTTGATCTGACCCCAGCGTTTCATCTGGGTCATGATCCAGATCGCGAAGGATTGCCAGGGGAATGGATCGAAGTCGAGGCGGTTGGGCTGCTTGACGATATTGCCGAGACCGTCGGCGAAGGTACCGGTCAATATCTGTTCCAGCACGATCTGTGGCTGATTGATGTAATTCGCTGGCGAGATCGCCTCCGCGATCTGCTTGCGGTTCTCGGCCTTGTGAGCGAACGCAGTTGCGTCGATGATCGATTTCAGCAACGCCGCGTAAGTGTTCGGCATCGTGGTGACGAATTCCTTCGATGCCGCGAAAGCGCAGCACGGATGGCCTTCCCAGATATCCTTGGTCAGGATGTGAATGAAGCCGACATTGTCGTAGACGGCGCGCTGGTTCATCGGATCTGGACCGAGGAAGCCGTCGATGTTGTCGGCGCGCAGGTTCGCGACCATTTCCGGCGGCGGCACAGAACGGATCTGCACGTCGGCGTCCGGATCGATGCCGTGTTCGGCGAGATAATAGCGCAGCAGATAGTTATGCATCGAGTAGTCGAAGGGAACGGCAAATTTGAAGCCTTTCCAGTCCTTCGGATTGCGCTTGTCCTTGTGCTTCAGTGCCAGCGTGATGGCCTGACCGTTGATGTTCTCAACGGCGGGCATTGTGTAGGGGACGGGATTCGAGCCTGCACCGAGCGTGAGCGCCAAGGGCATCGGCGACAGCATGTGCGCTGCGTCGTATTCCTTGTTGACGGTCTTGTCGCGAATAACGGCCCAGCCGGCGGTCTTGATGACTTCGACGTTGAGGCCGTTCTTGGCGTAGAAGCCCATCGGCGCCGCCATGATGATCGGGGTGGCGCAGGTGATTGGAATGAAGCCGACCTTGAGGTCCTTTTTTTCGAGTGGCGCGCCCTGCGCGAACACTTCGGTAGCGGTCTTCAGCGGGAAGAACTGCGACACGGCGGCGACGGCGGTGGCGGCACCAACCGATTTCAGGAACGCGCGGCGCGCGGCGTCCTGCGGGAACATCGCGCGCATCACAGCGGAAGCGACAACGCCTTCGTAACGCTGCTCGTTGTTATCCGCAGGCGTCGCCTGGAACTGGACAGCGGCCTGGTGTTCGGCGTCGCTCGCGTGCTGGCCACATGAGCAGCCGAACGAGGAGAGACGGCGGTTCGGGTCAAACGGATTGTCGAAGGTGGACATGAAAGCCTCCAGCGTGATGTTTCCATTCACTACGCAAGGGTCATGCCATTGTCGTTTTACGCGATTTTTCAATGTGCGCGCGCCGCAGCGGTAATATTGTCTGTTACGAAATATCGTGATATACGAATATTCGTAATTCAATTACGATATTTCGTAGTGAGGATGGATGGACCCTTCGCTATCTGCACCCTCGGCGCGCAACCACGACTTGTGGGGAGCGGCGTTCGATTTCGCGACCGAACCGATGCTGCTGCTGGATCCCCACGGCGATCGTATCGTGGACGCCAATTCGGCCGTTTGCACGCTGCTTGGGTATGACCGCGCTTTGCTGCGGCAGATGAAGATCAGCGCGCTCCATGCCGGACAGGTGCCCGCGCTGATTGTGTTCACGCAGGCGGTGTTCGACAAAGGCTCGTTCTGGTCCACTTCGCTGACCCCGCGCCATGCAGCGGGAAACAAGCTTCAGCTGGAATATACCGGCTCGCTGATCCCACAGGATGACGGGACGCCGCTCGTACTCCTGACCATGAGCGATCTCGAACAGCGCCGCCGCCGTCTGGTCGATCTGACGGCGGAAGATCACATGCGCGGCGGTATAGCGGCCTGGCAACGCGTCGAGCGGGTATTCCGTGACATCGAGCGCGAGAACCAGCTCATCCTGCGCGCGGCAGGCGAGGGCATCTATGGGGTCAATGCTGAAGGCAAGACCACGTTCGTCAATCCGGTGGCCGAACGTATCCTCGGCTGGTCGGCGGAAGAACTGGTCGGGACGAATATCCATTCGACCGTGCACCACACCCATCACGATGGCCGGCATTATCCGCACGAGGACTGCCCGATCTATGCGGCGTTCCGGGACGGTGCGGTGCATCAGGTGGATGATGAGGTGTTCTGGCGCAAGGACGGCACGCCGGTCTGGGTCGAATACACATCGACGCCGATCCGCGACCGCGGTGTGGTGGTAGGTGCGGTGATCGTGTTCCGCGATGTCAGCCAGCGCCGTGAGGCCGATGAAAAGCTTCGCGCGGCGCTTGCTGAGGTCGATCGACTGCGCGAGCGGCTCGAGCAGGAAAACGCTTACCTACAAGAGGAAATCCGCACCGAGACCAATCCGCGCGGTATCATCGGCCGCACCGCTGCGGTGCAGAAGACGTTGCGACAGGTCAACCTTGTCGCCCCCACCGACGCCACCGTGTTGATTACCGGCGAATCCGGCACCGGCAAGGAGTTGATCGCGCGCGCCATCCACGAGGCGAGCCAGCGCAGCGACCGGCCGCTGATCCGCGTCAACTGCGCGGCGATTCCGCGCGAGTTGTTCGAAAGCGAATTCTTCGGGCATGTGCGCGGAGCGTTCACCGGCGCAATGCGTGACCGCATCGGGCGTTTCGAACTGGCCGATGGCGGAACCCTGTTTCTGGACGAAGTCGGCGAGATCCCGCTGGAGCTTCAAGGCAAGCTCCTGCGCGTGTTGCAGGAGGGGCATTTCGAGCGCGTCGGCGAGGAGCGCACGCGCGCGGTCAATGTCCGTGTCATCGCCGCGACCAACCGCGAGTTGAAGCAGGAGGTGAAGCAGGGGCGCTTTCGCGAGGATCTCTATTTCCGGCTCAACGTGTTTCCGGTCGAAACGATGCCGCTGCGTGATCGCCGCGAGGACATTCCGCTGCTGGCGCAACACTTTCTCACGGGTGAAAGCAAATCGTTCAAGTCCGACCTGCGGCTGTCGGAAGGCGATGTGCGCCGTTTGATGCAGTACGACTGGCCAGGTAATGTCCGCGAACTTCACAATGTGATCGAACGCGCCGCAATTCTGGCTCAGAATGGGCGGCTGCGGATCGACCTGCCGATCCAGCAGGGCGGAACCGAGTTGCCGGCTGCGGCAAGGCGCCCGAAGAACGGCGCGCCGCAAGCCATCATGACCGACGATGAAATGCGCGAGCACGAGCGGAACAACATCCTGGCGGCGCTGAAGGCGTCAGGCGGCAAGGTTTTTGGCAAGGACGGTGCGGCGGAACTGCTGGCCATCAAGCCGACGACGCTGGCGTCGCGGATCAAATCGCTCGGCATTTCGGCACGAAACCTCGATTCGCCAATACGTTAGGCAGTCCGTGCCCGTTGTTAGCGCTTGATCGAGACTTGCCCAGGTGTTCTGCTCAAAAAACGAGCCATTGAGGTTGTCGCGCCGTGTCCATCGCCGTCGCCCTGCATCACGTCACACACTACAAGTATGACCAGCCTGTCAGCCTCGGGCCTCAGGTCATCAGGTTGCGTCCTGCGCCGCACTCCCGCACCCGCGTTCCCAGTTATTCGCTGAAGGTTCTGCCCGAGACGCATTTCGTCAACTGGCAGCAGGATCCGCAAGGGAACTGGCTGGCACGCTACGTATTTCCGGAGCCGACACGGGAGTTCAAGATCGAGGTCGACTTCATCGCCGATATGGCGGTGATCAACCCGTTCGATTTCTTTGTCGAGCCTTATGCCGAGACGCTTCCGTTTCAGTATCCGCCGGACCTGATCGACGAACTCGCGCCGTACCTCAAGACCGAGCCGGCGACACCATTGCTTGCCCAATACCTCGCGAGCATTCCGCGCGAGCCAACAAACACGGTGAATTTTCTCGTTGATCTCAATGCAAAGCTGCGCGATCGGATCAACTACGTTATCCGGATGGAGCCGGGCATTCAGACGCCGGAGGAAACGCTGCGAACTGGCGCCGGGTCTTGTCGTGATTCTGCATGGCTGCTGATTCAGGCGCTGCGGCATCTCGGATTGGCCGCGCGTTTCGTCTCCGGCTATCTTATTCAACTCCGCCCTGACATCGATCCGCTACAGGGACCGCGCGAGGTCGAGGCTGACTTTACCGATTTGCACGCATGGGCAGAAGCCTACTTGCCGGGCGCAGGCTGGATCGGCTTTGACGTGACATCCGGCATGCTGACAGGCGAGGGGCATATTCCTGTCGCCGCATCTCCGCACTACCGGACGGCGGCGCCGATCAGCGGCAACGTCAGTTCGGCGAATGTCGAATTCGGCTTCGAGATGAAGGTTACGCGCGTCAATGAAGCGCCGCGCATCACCAAGCCATTCTCGGACGATTCCTGGCGGCGTCTCGATACGCTGGGCGAGAAGATCGATGCTGATCTGGCGGCGGATGACGTTCGCCTGACGATGGGCGGCGAGCCGACATTCGTTTCCATCGACGATCTGGAATCTGCCGAGTGGAATACAGCGGCGGTCGGTCCGACAAAGCGCGGTATCGCCGACGACCTCATCCGCCGCTTGCGGACGCGGTTCGCGCCGGGTGGCTTGCTGCATTACGGACAGGGCAAGTGGTATCCGGGCGAAAGCCTGCCGCGCTGGGCGTTCGGCCTCTATTGGCGTAAGGATGGCGTGCCGATCTGGCGCAATCCCGATCTGATCGCGCCGATGGAAGGCCCGCGTTCGGCGAAGATCGAGCAGGCGGAAAAATTTGCAACGCATGTTGCCGAGAAACTGGGTGTGGATACGAGCAACGTGCTGCCCGCATACGAGGATCAGGCACACTGGTTGCTGAAGGAGAACAGCCTTCCAGGAAACGTTGATCCAAGCGACTCCAAATTAGCCGACCCCGAAGAGCGCTCGCGAATGGCGCAGGTGTTTCAGCAGGGGCTGAACGTACCGCGCGGCTTCGTGCTGCCGGTGCAGCGCTGGAATGCGAAGGCCGCCAGCCGCTGGCGCAGCGAGAAATGGAATTTGCGGCGCGGAAACCTGTTCCTGATGCCGGGCGATTCACCGCTCGGCCTGCGGCTGCCGATGAGTTCGCTGCAATGGATTCCGCCGGAGGATTATCCCTATATCGTTGAACAGGATCCGATGGAGGAACGCGAGCTGTTACCGGACTTCGGTAGCGGCTTCCAACCGCCCGAACCGGCTGCGCAACCTCCCGTGTTCGACGATGGCGCGCAGATGGACGGCGCACCGCGTCAGTTCATCCAGGAGCAACGGGTTGGGGACGGCAAGGGTGGCGTCCGCACCGCCTTGTCGATTGAAATCCGTGACGGCATTCTGTGCGCGTTCATGCCGCCGGTCGAAAAGCTCGACGACTATCTGGAGTTGATCGCAGTTGTCGAGGCGACGGCCGAAGATATGCAGCTTCAGGTTCATGTCGAAGGCTACGCGCCACCCTACGATCCGCGTATCGAGGTCATCAAGGTCACGCCCGATCCCGGTGTGATCGAAATCAATATTCATCCGGCGAAAAACTGGCGCGAGATCGTTGATACGACTATCGGCCTCTATCAGGAGGCTGCGCATGTTCGTCTGGGCGCAAACCGCTTTCTGATTGACGGTCGCCATACTGGCACCGGCGGCGGCAATCATGTCGTGATCGGTGGCAGCACACCGGCAGACTCGCCGTTTCTGCGGCGACCCGACCTGCTCAAGAGCGTGGTTCTGTTTTGGCAGCGCCATCCGTCGCTGTCGTACCTGTTCTCGGGCATGTTCATCGGCCCGACCAGCCAAGCTCCGCGCATCGATGAAGCGCGGCACGATGCGCTCTACGAACTCGAAATCGCCATGGCGCAGATCCCGCCAAAGGAGGAGAAGGTCCCGCTGTGGCTGGTCGATCGCACGTTCCGCCATCTGTTAGTGGATATCACCGGCAATACTCACCGCGCTGAAATCTGCATCGACAAGCTGTATTCGCCGGACAGCCCCACAGGCCGTCTCGGTCTGGTCGAATTCCGCGCGCTGGAAATGCCCCCCGACGCGCGCATGAGCCTGGCGCAGCAGCTTGTCATCCGCGCGCTGATCGCGAAATTCTGGCGCGAGCCGCAGGACGGGCGGTTTGTTCGCTGGGGCACCACGCTGCACGATCGCTTCATGCTGCCGTATTTCCTCTGGCAGGATTTCAGGGATGTTCTTTCGGAGCTGAAGGAAGCGGGTTATGACTTTGAGGCAGAATGGTTCGAGGCACAGCTCGAATTCCGCTTCCCGCTTTTTGGCAGCGTGCAGCATGGCGGTGTGACGCTGGAATTGCGTCAGGCGCTGGAGCCTTGGCACGTCCTCGGCGAGGAAAGCACCGGTGGGGGCACGGTGCGCTACGTGGATTCATCCGTCGAACGCCTGCAGGTCAGGGTCAATGGCCTCGTTCAGGGGCGGCACGTCATTACTTGTAACGGCCGCCGCCTGCCGCTGAACGACACCGGGCGTTCGGGCGAAGCCGTCGCAGGCGTACGTTTCAAGGCCTGGCAGCCGTCCTCCGGCCTTCACCCGACCATCCCGGTTCATGCGCCGCTGACCTTCGATATTCTCGACACCTGGAACGGGCGTTCGCTCGGCGGTTGCGTTTATCATGTCGCGCATCCCGGCGGGCGCAGTTACGAGACCAAACCGGTCAATAGCTACGAGGCCGAGGCGCGGCGGTTGGCCCGCTTTCAGGACCACGGACACACTCCCGGCCCAATATCGGTGCCTTCCGA
>JAGVII010000444.1 GCA_020056155.1 Afipia sp. | reverse complement strand
GGCCGGATGACAAAACGCCGATTCCGATGCCAATGTGAGAAAAACATCCCAGAACTCGGTACGGGTTGGAGAAAATAGAATGCAGGCCGCCCAGCTCAGTTCTTATCAGAAGTGGTCGATCCTGATCGGCGCGTCCGTCATGCTGAGCCTGTCGATGGGTATGCGGCAGAGCTTCGGGCTTTTCCAGCCCTCGATCCTGCATGATACCCAGATCACCAGTGCCGATTTCTCCCTGGCTACCGCGATCCAGAATATCGTCTGGGGCGTTACGCAGCCCTTCGTCGGCATTCTCGCCGACAGATACGGGTCGCGTTACGTGATGCTCGCCGGTGTGCTGGTGTACATACTCGGCCTGGTCACCATGATCTTCTCGACCACGGCACTGGCGTTTACATTCGGTTGCGGCATCTGCGTGGGCATCGCGCTGTCCTGCACCGCCGCGAGCATGAGCATGACGGTCGCGGCGCGGGCGGTCTCTGCGGCCAAGCGCAGCGTCACCATGGGGGCGATCTCGGCTGCCGGCTCCATCGGCCTCGTGATCGCATCGCCGCTGGCGCAGTCTCTGATCTCGACCGCCGGCTGGCAGATGGCGCTGGTCGGCTTCATCGCCCTCGCTTGTGTGATGCTGCCGTCTGCCTTCGGCGCGGGCGGCGCCGACAAGATCGAGTTGGACAAAGCAGACGAACTCAATCAGTCGCTTGGCGCGGTCGTCCAGTCGGCGCTCGGGCATTCCGGCTACGTTATCATGGCAATCGCGTTCTTCGTTTGCGGATTGCAGCTTGTCTTCATCACGACACATCTGCCGAACTATCTTGCGATCTGCGGTCTCGATCCCTCGCTCGGCGCATCGGCGCTGGCGCTGATCGGGCTTTTCAACGTGTTCGGCTCGTATCTTTTCGGCTGGCTCGGCGGGCGTTATCCCAAGCAGCTCTTGCTGGGCGGCATTTACATCGTGCGGTCGCTGGCCATCGCGGTGTATTTTATCATGCCCGCCACGCCTGCTTCGACGCTGATATTCGCAGCGGTCATGGGATCGCTCTGGCTCGGGGTTATTCCGCTGGTGAACGGTCTCGTTGCGCAGTTGTTCGGGCTCCGTTACATGGCGACCCTGACCGGCATCGCCTTCTTCAGCCATCAGGTCGGATCTTTCATCGGCGCATGGGGCAGCGGGCTGATTTTCGATCACCTCGGCAGCTATGACATGGCCTGGAAGGGCGCGGTCATCATCGGATTGATCGCGGGATCATTCCAGATGCTGATGAATGTGCGGCCGCCAAAGCCCAAGGACGACCTGGTTGCGCTTCCCAATGCGGCCTAGCGAGGCGGCCTGAATCCTGAATAAAATCAGCCTGAACAAGGACCTGCTGAACGGCAGCGATCTGCGCCTATGTCACGATTCTGCACGGCATATCTGTTTCCCTCTCCGGGAAACCTTCTATAGTGCGCCGCGTTGACACCTCGTCACCCACAATTTCCGGAAGTTGACCCATGACCTTCACGCTCCCGAATCTGCCTTATGCCCACGATGCGCTCCAGCCCTACATGTCGAAGGAGACGCTCGAGTATCATCACGACAAGCATCACCAGGCTTACGTGACCAACGGCAACAATCTGCTGAAAGGCACCGAGTTCGAGGGCAAGTCCCTTGAAGACATCGTGAAGGGTTCGTTCGGCAAGAACGCGCCGCTCTTCAACAATGCCGGTCAGCACTACAACCACCTGCATTTCTGGAACTGGATGAAGCCCAACGGCGGCGGCGACAAACTCCCCGGCAAGCTCGCCAAGCAGATCGATCAGGATCTCGGCGGTCTGGAAAAGTTCAAGACCGATTTCGCCGCGGCCGGCGTCGGCCAGTTCGGCTCAGGCTGGGCCTGGCTCTCGGTCAAGAACGGCAAGCTCGAAATCTCCAAGACCCCGAACGGCGAAAGCCCGCTGGTTCACGGCGCAACCCCGATCCTCGGCGTCGATGTGTGGGAGCACTCCTACTACATCGACTACCGCAATCGCCGCCCGGACTATCTGAAGGCGTTCGTCGATCACCTTGTGAACTGGGAATACGTCGAGTCGCTGTACTCGAAAGCGGCGTAATTACTTAACCGAGGGGCCGCACTTTGCGGCCCCTTTTCGAATCTCAAGCGATCCGATCTGTCCATGAACTATCTTTTTGTCTTTATCGGTGGCGGTCTGGGCGCGTCGCTCCGCCACACCGTCAATGTCGGCTGCGCCCGCCTATGTGGCCTCAATTTTCCGTACGGGACATTTGTGGTCAACATCACGGGCTCGCTGTTGATGGGCCTGATCGCCGGGTATCTGGCTTTCAAGGGCGAAGCATCGCAGCCTTGGCGGCTGTTCATCATGACCGGCATCCTCGGCGGCTACACCACGTTCTCCGCGTTCTCGCTGGATGCGGTCACGCTCTATGAGCGCGGCGAGATCGGGATAGCGCTGTTCTACGTGATCGGATCGGTGGTGCTGTCGATCGTGGGGCTGGTAGCGGGACTCGCGCTGGTCCGGCATTTCGCGTGAACGCACGAGACCTTTTGTCCGAGCCGTGACTTCGCTTCCGTTCCCATTCCTGGCTGCCTCCATCGTGATGCTGGTCGGGAAACCATAGGCTCTGGACGCCTTGCGGAACCATGGACGGGAGTTATGTTATAATATAACAATACCTGGCAGTTTGAGGGGTTCCGGCCCGCTCGACATACCGGTTTTGGAAAGCTGACCATGGCCCCTTCTCACGGGCATTCCCACACTCTCGACCATTCGCACGGCGCTCACGCACACGGCCATCATTCGCACAGCCATGGCCCGGCATCGCCGCATCCGGCGCAGCCGGTCCACTGGTCGATCCTGCGGATGACGCTGGCAGCGCGGCT
>JAGVII010000116.1 GCA_020056155.1 Afipia sp. | reverse complement strand
CAGGAATGGCTGAATTTCGTCGCCAGCGAGTTGCACAAGAATTTCAGCCCGCTGTTCCAGCCTGTCCTGTCCGATGACACCAAGGCGTTCTTCAGGGACCGCCTCATGGGCAAGTTCAAATACGTCGATCAGGCCTTGAAGGGCCGTGATTACGTGATGGGCCAGCACTTCACCGTGCCGGACGCCTATCTGTTCACGATGCTCGCCTGGGCGGATCGCACCGGCCTCGACATTTCCGGCCTGCCGAATCTCGTCGCCTATAAGGCCCGTGTCGCCGCGCGGCCGAAGGTGCAGGAAGCCCTCACCGCCGAGGGGCTGCTGAAGGCGTCGTAAGACCGATCACATTGTCGGGAATAGAAAGGCGGGATCATCGATCCCGCCTTTTTTGCTTTCGCTCAGGCGGCGTTTTTACGCCGCCAGCTTCTTCGGCGCGAAGCGGCCGTAGAACGTCTCGCCCTTGGCCGCCATCTCGATCAGAAGCTTCGGCGGTGTGAAACGCGAGCCATACTTCGTCTCGAGCTTGTGACACAGTTCGACGAAGTTCTTTGTGCCCATGAAGTCGATATAGGACAGCGTGCCGCCGGTGAACGGCGCGAAGCCGAATCCGAGGATCGAGCCCACATCGGCCTCGCGCGGATCGGTGATGACGTGATCCTCGACGGTGCGCGCAGCCTCCACGGCCTGCACCACCAGGAAACGCTGCTTCAACTCTTCAACGTCAAGCGTATCCGGATCGAGATGCTTTGACTGCAGCGCCGTCAATTCCGGCCACAGCTTCTTCTGGCCCTTGCCCTTCTCGGGATAGTCGTAGAAGCCCTTGCCGTTCTTGCGGCCAAAGCGCCCGCGCTTTTCCACCATCTCGACCAGAAGCGCCTTTGCCTCCGGATCGACGGACTGCGGACCCATATCGGCTTCGGTGGCCTTGAGAATCTTCAGTGACAGGTCGATGGCGACCTCGTCATTGAGCGAGAGAGGGCCGACCGGCATGCCGGCCATCTTGCCGACGTTCTCGATCATCGCAGGCGGCACGCCTTCCTTGAACATCTCGTAGCCTTCCGAGATGTAGCGCAGCACGCAACGGTTGGCGAAGAAGCCGCGCGAGTCGTTCACCACGATCGGTGTCTTGTTGATCTGCCGCACGTAATCGAGCGCGGTGGCCAGCGCCACATCGCCGGTGTTCTTGCCGACGATGATCTCCACCAGCATCATCTTCTCGACCGGCGAGAAGAAGTGGATGCCGATGAACCTGGACTGGTCCTTCCACTCTTCGGCCAGCGAGTTGATCGGCAGCGTCGAGGTGTTGGAGGCGAAGATCGCGCCGTCGCGCAGCAGCGGCTGGGCCTTGGCATAGGTTTCGGCCTTGACCTTGCGGTCTTCGAACACGGCCTCGATCACGAGATCGCAATCCTTGATCGCATTGTAATCCGGCGTGGCCGTGATGCGGCCGAGGATGGCGTCGGCCTTGTCCTGCGTCATGCGGCCCTTGGCGATCTGGCCGTCGAGCATGGACTTGGCGTGCCCCTTGCCCTTGTCGGCGCTTTCCTGATCGCGGTCGATCAGCACCACGTCGATGCCGGCCTGCGCCGACACGAAGCCAACGCTGGCGCCCATGAAACCGGCGCCGATCACGGCGAGCTTCTTGACCTTGGTCGGCGGGACGCCCGTGGGACGGCGCGCGCCCTTGTTGAGTTCCTGCATCGAGACGAAGAGAGAGCGGATCATAGCCGCCGCTTCCTTGGAACGCAGGATCTTGGAAAACCAGCGCGACTCGACGCGCAACGCCGCATCCATCGGCAGTTGCAGTCCTTCATAGACACACTGCATGACGGCGCGGGCTGCCGGATAGTTGTCGTAGGTCTCGCGGCGCAGGATCGCGTTCGCCGCCGGGAAGAACTGCATGCCGGCCTTCGAATAAACCGGACCGCCGGGCAGCTTGAAGCCCTTCTCGTCCCATGGCGCTGTGGCCTTGCCGCCTGCCTTGATCCAGTCCTTCGCGGTCTTGATTAGATCGGCTGCGGGCACCACCGCGCCGACGATGCCGAGCGCCTTGGCCTTCTTCAGATCGATGGCGTCGCCCTTGAGCAGCATCTGCATCGCATCCATCGGCTGGATCATGCGCGGAAGCCGCTGCGTGCCGCCGCCGCCGGGGAACAGGCCGACCTTGATCTCGGGCAGACCGAGACGCGTCTTGGGATTGTCGGACGCAACGCGATAGTGACACGCCAGCGCCAGTTCGAATGCGCCACCGAAGGCGAGGCCGTTGATCGCAGCGACCCAGGGCTTGCCGCTGATTTCGATGTTGCGCAGCGTCTGCGACAGCTTGCGGACTTCATCGAACACGTACTTGTTCGCGACTTCCTCGCCCTTGGACTTCAGCAGCTCGAGATAGGCGCGGTTCATGCCTTCCAGCATGGTCAGGTCCGCGCCGCCGGAGAATGCCTCCTTGCCGGAGGTGATGACGACGCCCTTGACGGCAGCGTCCTTGGTGGTTGCATCGACAATGGCGGCGAGTTCGGTGCCGGTGGTCTCGTCCAGCACGTTCATCGACTTGCCGGGAATATCCCACGTCACCAGCGCAATGCCGTCGGCGTCGGTCTCAACCTTGAAATTCTTGTAGGTCATGTGTTCGCTCCCTTGATGCCAGCAGCCGTCAGGCGCGGCGGGTTGTCTCTGCTCCCCTCCCCCTTGCGGGGAGGGGTCGGGTGTGGGGGATACTTTTTGTGATCGGAATCACCCCACCCCGGCTCACTCGTTCGCCGACCCTCCCCCAAGGGGAGGGTGAAGACATCAAACACGCTCGATGATGGTCGCCGTGCCCATGCCGCCGCCGATGCACAGCGTGACGAGAGCGGTGGATTTGTTGGTGCGCTCGAGTTCGTCGAGCACGGTACCGAGAATCATCGCGCCCGTTGCACCAAGAGGGTGTCCCATCGCGATCGCGCCGCCGTTGACATTGATCTTGTCGTTGTCGATTTCGAAAGCCTGGATGTAGCGCAGCACCACCGAAGCGAACGCCTCGTTGAGCTCGAACAGGTCGATGTCCGACAATTTCATGCCGGAACGCTCCAGCACTTTCTTCGTCACATCGACCGGGCCGGTCAGCATCATCGCAGGTTCGGAGCCGATATTGGCGAAGGCGCGGATCTTGGCGCGCGGCTTCAGACCGCGCTTCTTGCCGGCTTCGGCATTGCCGAGCAGGACCGCTCCGGCGCCATCGACGATGCCCGAGGAATTGCCGGCATGATGCACGTAGTTGACTGCCTCGATTTCCGGATGCGACTGCACCGCCACCGCATCGAAACCGCCCATCGCGCCCATTGCCGCGAACGACGCCTGCAACTGGCCGAGCGACTGCATCGTCGTCGAGGGACGCATATGCTCGTCCTTGTCGAGAATGGTGATGCCGTTGACATCCTTCACTGGAACCACGGAGTTCTTGAAACGGCCCTCGTCCCAGGCTTTCGCCGCGCGCTGCTGGCTCTGCACGGCGTAAGCATCGACGTTGTCACGGGAGAAGCCGTACTTCGTGGCGATCAGATCCGCCGCCACGCCCTGCGGCATGAAGTAGCTCGGCACCGCCATTGACGGGTCCATCGGCCAGGCCGCGCCCGACGACATAATGCCGACGCGGCTCATGGATTCCGCGCCGCCGCCGATGGTGAGATCGTGCTGGCCGGACATCACTTGTGCCGCGGCGAAGTTCACCGCGTCGAGGCCCGATGCACAGAAGCGATTGATCTGCACGCCCGGCACCGAAGTGTCGAAGCCTGCATTCAGCGCCGCGAAACGCGCGATGTCGCCACCGGCTTCGCCGACCGGGTCGACCACGCCGAGCACCACGTCGTCGATGCTGTCGGCTTCGAGATTATTGCGCTCCTTGAGCGCCTTCAGCGGCGCGGTCGCCAGCGCCAGAGCGGTGACTTCGTGCAGAGAACCGTCGGACTTGCCTTTGCCGCGCGGCGTGCGGACATGGTCGTAGATAAATGCCTCAGGCATGACGCCCTCCTTCGAATCCCGGTGGTTGATGAAATTTGCGTAGGAGCCTCGCGCCGGAACCCGGCGCGAGGAAACTTAAAATGCTCAGAACGCCTCGGCAGACAATTCCATCATCGAATCCGCGCCGCTCTGGATACGCGAGAGCCGCAGCGCGGTTTCCGGAAGCATCCGCTCCATGAAGAATCTACCCGTAACGAGCTTGGACTTCAGATAGGGCTGCTCGCCGGACTCCGCCAGCTTGTCCTGCGCCACTTTCGCCATGCGTGCCCACATATAGCCGATGGCAACCAGGCCGAAGAGATGCATGTAGTCGGTGGACGCCGCGCCAGCATTGTCCGGCTTGGCCATCGCGTTCTGCATCAGCCACATGGTCGCCTGCTGGAGGTCCTTCACCGCCGCGCCCAGTGGCGCGATGAAGGGCTTCATCGCTTCGTTGGTGGCGTTCTCCTTGGTGAAGGCAGCGACTTCGTTGAAGAACGTGGTGATCGCACGTCCACCGGCCCGGCCGAGCTTGCGGCCGACCAGATCGAGCGCCTGGATACCGTTGGCGCCTTCGTACAGCATCGTGATGCGTGCATCGCGCACGAACTGCTCCACGCCCGTCTCGACGATGAAGCCGTGACCGCCGAACATCTGCTGAGCGGCGACCGCGTTAGCAAAGCCCTGATCGGTCAGCACGCCTTTGATGACCGGCGTCAGAAGGCCCATGTGATCGTCGGCGGCCTCGCGCTCTTTCGGATCGTCGGAACGATGCGCAACGTCGCTTTTCAGCGAGGTCCATACCACAAGCGCGCGCGCCCCCTCGTTGAACGCGCGAATCGACATCAGCGTCCGCCGCACGTCGGGGTGAACGATGATCGGATCGGCAGGTTTGTCGGGAGCCTTCACGCCGCTGATGGAACGGCCCTGCAAGCGGTCTTTCGCATAGGCGACTGCATTCTGGTATGCGACTTCGGACTGTGAGAGGCCCTGGACGCCGACGCCGAGGCGCGCCTCGTTCATCATCACGAACATCGCCTCCATGCCCTTGTTCTCGGCTCCGACGAGGTCGCCGACCGCGTTGTCGAAATTCAGCACGCAGGTCGAATTGGCGTGAATGCCCATCTTGTGTTCGATCGAGCCGCACGAAACGCCGTTCGGTCCGCCGAGCGAGCCGTCGGCGTTGATCTTCATTTTAGGAACGACGAACAGCGAGACACCCTTCATGCCAGCCGGCGCGCCCTCAATGCGCGCAAGGACGAGGTGAACAATGTTTTCGGTGAGATCCTGCTCACCCCCGGAGATGAAGATCTTGGTGCCTGTGATCTCGTAGGTGCCGTCGGCCTGCTTGACCGCCTTGGTGCGCATCAGACCAAGGTCGGTGCCGCACTGCGGTTCGGTGAGGTTCATGGTCCCGGTCCATTTGCCGGTGACCATGTTCGGGACAAAGGCTTTCTTCTGTTCCGGCGTGCCGTGCACGAGAAGCGCCGCCATCGCCCCCTGGGTCAGGCCGCCATACATGCCAAAGGCCATATTCGCCGACGACATGAATTCACTGACCGTTTGCGACAGCAAAGCCGGTAAGCCCTGCCCGCCATATTCCTCCGGAGCCGCCAGACCGATCCAGCCGCCATCGGCGAATTGTTTGAATGCCTCCTTGAATCCCTTGGGCGTCGTGACGCTGCCGTCATCGTGGCGCGTGCACCCTTCGAGATCGCCGCTATGGTTCAGCGGATGAAGCACCTGCTCGGCGAGCTTGGCGGCCTCGTCGAAAATCGCTGCACGGACGTCCGCCGTCGCATCACTGAAGCCGGTAAGATTGTTGTAACGGTCAACCTGAAAGACGTCGTTGAGAAGGAAGGTCACATCCTCCACAGGCGCTTTGTAAATTGTCATCGGCATTTCCCTCCTGTGAGTCCCCTGAAAAGCGGCCCTTCAATAGGCACTTTTTTGCAGTGCGGCAATATCGGCCGGAACTCTATGCGCAAACTCCCGCTGACGGGAGAACTTGCGTCATCATGACTGATCCGCGCCCGGTTGGTGTGGTCTGGTTCACAGAGAAACCGGCATTCCAAATTTGCATGCCGCGCAGGTTAACTTTTCGGTCCCGGAGGGGGTCTCATTAACCCGGTATTTACCGTAACGCGAAAAAGTCGGGACTGGAAACAGACGTCCCGTCTCGAAATTTGATTGTCTCTTCAAGGGGCGCGGGAGGCCTGAAGCGCACTGGCAGGAGCCAGCGCCGACACCGGACCAAGGCATGACAGCGCGCGTATCGTGGAGTGTTGACGGAATCGAGCCATCGGTCCGCGAAAGGGCCGAAGCTTCCGCGCGCCGCGCCGGTATGTCCTTGGGGGATTGGCTGAATTCGGCGATCGGCAGCCCCGGCCCAAGCTCACGCGAAGCTCAGGATGTCGCTGAAATCCACAAGCGCCTCGACTCGATCGCCCGGCAGGTCGAACACATGTCGCATGCGCCGGGAGCCCCCAAGGGTGATCCGGCGGTTGCCCGGCAGTTGAACGACGCCATTTCGCGGCTCGATGCCCGGCTTTCGCAGTTGTCAGACACCCCGCCGCCTGAAGGCGCGCCTTACCGCCCCGCCCCCGCTCCGCGCATGGCGCCTGCGGTGACGCCCCCCATGTCGCCCATGGACTTCTCGATCGCGGAAATCGTTGCCCGACAGGGCGAACTCGACGGCGCACCCCGCGCGATGCCACAGTCGTCCACGCGGATGCCCCCGCCGTCGTTCGTGAATCATGCACCGCCAATCCAGCCGCAGGCCGATTTCTCCGGCCTCGAGCGGCAGCTCTCCCACATTACAAGCCAGATTGAGACGCTGCGCCGCCCCGACGGCATCGAGCAGTCGATTGCAGCGTTCCGCGGCGAACTTGCCGAGATTCGTCAGGCCATCACCGAGGCATTGCCGCGCCGCGCGATCGAATCCCTCGAAGGTGAAATCCGTTCGTTGGGACGGCGGATCGACGAGACCCGCTCCAGCGGAATCGACAGCACCGCCCTGTCCGGCATCGAACGGGCATTGTCAGACATCTACAGCGAGTTGCGCACGCTCAAACCCGCCGAACAACTCGCGGGCTTCGACGACGCGATTCGCAATCTCGGCGGCAAGATCGACACGATCGTGCGGTCCAGCACTGATCCTGCGACCGTCCAACAGCTTGAGGACGCCATTGCGGCGCTCAAGGTCATCGTGTCGAACGTCGCATCGAACGACGCCCTCAACGAACTGGCCGGGCATGTGCAGACATTGTCGGCCAAGGTCGATCAGCTGGCACGCGCGGGCGGCAGCAGCGACATCCTCTCGGCGCTCGAACAGCGCATCGCCGTGCTGACCACGGCGCTCGAGCAGCGCGACCGTCAGCCGGTGGGCGACACCGTTTATTTCGACAATGCGGTGCGCACGATTTCGGACCGGCTCGATCATCTTCAGGTCGGCAACGACAGTTCGGCGTCCCTGGGCCATGTCGAGCAGCGGGTCCATCATCTGCTCGAACGGTTGGAGATGTCGGAACCGCGCGGGGGAAATCTCGCGAAGGTCGAGGAAGGGCTCTCGGATATTCTGCGGCATCTCGAAAGCCAGCGCACGAGCAGCGCAGGCGCCGATCAGGGTGTGCTCGCGGCCACACCGATGGACGGCGATCTGGTCGACACCATCAAGCGCGAACTCTCCGACATCCGCTTCAGCCAGTCAGAAACCAACCGCCATACGCAGGATTCGCTCGAGGCCGTGCACAACACGCTGGGGCATGTGGTCGATCGTCTGGCGCAGATCGAGGTCGACCTGCGCAACGCACGTCCGGCTCCTGCGCCAAGCGAAATGACGCCCGCGCCTGCGATGGCCGAACCTCGGGCGCGCGAAACCCATTCGCCCGAACCGCCGCGTCCGCCGGCGTC
>JAGVII010000247.1 GCA_020056155.1 Afipia sp. | reverse complement strand
GGCGCACCTTGTCCACTTCCTCGCGCGTGCGGTACTTCGCAGGATCGGACATCGAGTGTCCGCGATAGCGGTAGGTCTGCATCTCGAGAATGTAGGGGCCCTTGCCCGCGCGGCACCACGCCACAGCCTCGTCGCCCGCGGCCTTGACGGCGCGCACATCCATGCCGTCGACCTGCTTTCCGGGAATGTTGAACGACACGCCGCGCTTGGAGAAATCGGTCTGCGCCGACGAGCGCGTGACTGACGTGCCCATGGCGTAGCGGTTGTTCTCGATGACGTAGATCACGGGAAGCTTCCACAGCTCCGCCATGTTGAAGCTTTCGTAGACCTGTCCCTGATTGGCGGCGCCGTCGCCGAAATAGGCAACGCTGACGTGATCGTTGTCGCGGTAGCGATTGGCAAAGGCCAGCCCCGTTCCGAGCGAGACCTGCGCGCCGACGATGCCGTGTCCGCCGTAGAAGGCCTTCTCCTTGCTGAACATGTGCATGGAGCCGCCCTTGCCTTTGGAATACCCGCTCCGGCGGCCGGTCAGTTCGGCCATCACGCCCTTGGCATCCATCCCGCATGCGAGCATGTGACCATGATCGCGGTATCCAGTGATGACTTGATCGCCGGGCTTGAGCGCCAGCTGCATTCCGACAACGATGGCTTCCTGTCCGATGTACAGATGGCAGAAGCCGCCGATCGCCCCCATTCCGTACAGTTGACCGGCTTTTTCTTCAAAACGGCGGATCAACATCATCTCGCGGAACGCGTGAAGCTCCTGTTCCTTGGTGAACTTGAGATTTGTTGGAGGACGGGAGCCGTTACCGGCGTCCTGTGTGGCCGTTTTCTTCGCTGTTGCCATAGCTTGTCCGGATAAGAGAGCGGGTACCAACCTCTGTACCCCAACTCAGATCGCAATGAAAAGGATAGCGTGCACAAACGCATCGCGCATCTATGACGCAATGCAGCGACAGCAACTTTAAAATCGAAAGAGCGAGATTTTTGAAATTTGAAACCTTGCGTGGCGGGTCGCAAGTCGCGCGCCGCGAAATCAGGCAAGCTTCGGGGTCAGGACACTAGTTCTGACCGATCATCCGTACGAGATCACGCGGGTGCACGTAGTCGAGCTGGTAGCGTGCGCGTTCGTCGAGCATATCGGGATCCACCCGGTCCGAGCGCAGCAGCGAGACGCGCTGCTCTGCTGCCAACCGCGCGGCTTTCAACCGGGCCAGTTCCGAGGTCAGCAACACGATCTCCTGATCGAGCTCCTGCCGTGCGTTGAGGCCGTACCTGCCCGTGTAGGCATTGACCCAAAAATAGGCAATCAACGCAGCCGCGATCGCGTACAGCGCGAGGCCGGTCATGATTGCTTTGAGTCGCGTGCGTGAAACCATGCCCGCAAGATGCGCCAGCCCGGTTAATCCAGTGCTAACGGCCAGTGGAGTGGATTTGACATTCGCGACCACCCAGCCGCAGGTCGCAACGCGAATGTCAAATCCAAAACTCCACTGGAAACTTATATTTGCTAGTGGTCCTTTGATTCTAACATTCGCAAAGCGGCCTGCTGAAACGGGATGCGAATGTTAGAATCGGACCACTAGGGTTGCGCCGTCACAGGGCCGTCATTTCTTCAGGCGCTCGACCCATGCCGCGAAAGCCTCGATGTAAGCCTTCAGCACCTTCTCGAGCGCTTCCTTCGTCAGGGTGCCCTTGTCGTCGAACGCATCGCCGACCCCGTTGAGGTAGATTTCGGGCTGCTGCATGATGGGCCCGGAAATGCCCGGCAGGATCGATTTCAGTTGCATGGCCGCGCCCATGCCGCCGATGGCTCCCGGCGAATTGCTGATGATGCCGGTCGGCTTGCCGTTGAACGAGCTCTTGCCCGACGGCCGCGAGCCAACATCGATCGCGTTCTTCAGCACGCCAGAGGTCGACCGGTTGTATTCCGGCGTGACGAACAGCACCGCGTCACACGCCTGAACCTTCTCGCGAAACGCGACCCAATCCGCGGGCGGCGTGGCCTCAAGGTCCTGATTGTAGAATGACAGGCCGTGCAGCGTGATGATCTCAAACTTCAGCGATGCAGGCGCGAGCCTGGCGAGCGCGTTTGCGATCTTGAGCGAAAAGGATTCCTTGCGGAGACTGCCGACGATAACGGCAACGGTATGGGCCATGAGAGAAACCTTTCAGCAACGGCAACAGAACACCAGGCAACCCGGCTTAGCCTCGGGGCAAACCGCATGCAAGTGCATTAACCTCGATCGGCGGGATCGTGTCCTGCGGTCTAGCTAACCGAGCAACTCGCCGTTGTGCTGTCCAAGCCGGGGCGC
>JAGVII010000330.1 GCA_020056155.1 Afipia sp. | reverse complement strand
GATGTTTTATCGGCTTCTGGCGGTCGGCAAAATCGCGAGTTTTTCCGCGCCTTGCCGTCAGTCGATTCAAAACGGGCGCAGCAAACTCTTGCATAAGGGCAAGAGTTTGCTGCCCGCTCTCGCCGCGATCGTCGCCACCGGTTTGACGGCCGCCGTCAAATTGAAATTGGTGGCTGCTCGCCTCCTGGGGCCCACGCAAGTGCAGTGCGCCTGATTCGGTATCACGAAGGCAAGCATACCCCCACTGGGCGGGAATCTCGTCGATCACTGCCAAATGATGGGGTCGGTTCCGGTAGGGGGCGAAACGACACCCTACCTCCCTTGGGCATGGGCTCCGGTCGATCAAGCTTTTCCGGCACAAGAGACAAGTTCCATCCGCTCTACCTGGCTCAGGATCCGACCACCTCCTTTGCCGAGACGATTGTTCGGGACGCTACGAGAAAAGTGCCGAGCGCTTGCTCCTTGAGGAGGAGCTCGATCGATACTCGATTTCAGCGGTGCGGAATCCGCGACCGCTCTTCCTGCTGGACCTGCGTAATGAGGGAGCCAGCCTGCTTAGCGTATCTACCGACGCCGTGCGCGAGCCTGCGCCTTCAGTTCACGCCGCCAGCCCGCAACCCGGCGCTCGACGTGACGAAGACTGAGCACCACTCCATGCTCGGCCGCCAGTTCCTGGCGGATGACATCGGCGTTGCCGCCGTGCCGGAAGAACCGCTCACGCAGCCAATCCAGCGCCGAGCGCCGCGCCGGCTGCCGGAATGCCGTTGTTCCACCCTGGCGAAGATATCGTCGCACCGTGTTGCGTGCGCAGCCGAACTCGCGCGCAAGCCGCTTGGCTCCCCAGCCAATACCATGCAGACGCATCATCGCCGCCACCTCGTCGGGCTGCAGCATCTCCTCTCCCTGGGTCATTGATCCACGCGGGACAGAGTGGCCGGAATCCATAGTCATCATCATCCCCTCCTCGTCACGAAGAGGGGGTCAGTTCCTCGTGTCGGAAGGGGGGGTCAATTTCTCAGGTCGCCCGACAGCCTTCGTCGATCATGCAGCGGCCGAGGCTCTCGTCCGACAAGGTCCAAGCCCGTTTCGAGCATGCCGACCGATGCAGCACGGAGACGCGCTACTACATCTCCTCCGCGCCCCTCGACATCGAATGCCTCGCCACCGGAGCACGCGGTCACTGGGCCGTCTAAAGCATGCGCTGGCTGCTCGATGTCGTTTTCAAGGACAATCTGTCGCGCTATCGCACAGGAAACGGCGCCAAAAACTTGACCGCCATCCGCCGCTTCGCATTCGCCAACAAGACAAAGGCAGCGTAAAGAGAAAGCGTAAGGCAGCAGGATGGAACCCCAATTTACTCCTCCAAATCCTTCAACGAAAATGACCGTTCAGCTCGATCCCGGGCCGGGGCGTAGCTGCTTTCCTTGCTTGGCAAATCATTGGCGGGAGGGCATTGTCTGCCCTTCCGCCTACCGGACTGGAGAAATTTGCTGGCCCCAGGCCGGCCCGATTCAAACAATGGAGTTGCTCATGCCCTGTTCCGGCAATGATTACGCCTTCTCCGAAACCGTAGCGGCCGCGGTCGACGCCGGCGTCAACATCGTCAGAGCGATCCGGGACTCCGTAGGCTACAGCATTGAGGAACTGGCGCTGACATGCGGACTGGCAATCAGCGAGATCACCGACCTCGAAAGCGGCACCGACGCCGATCCGATCAAGCTCCGTCGCATTCCGCCGCCCTGCGATTGCCAGAAGATGCCTTGCTTTGATATCCGACGCAGAGGGTCGGTGACGCGCTCGTAGCTCAATTGGATAGAGTTCCAGACTTCGAATCTGGCGGTTGCAGGTTCAAGCCCTGCCGAGCGCACCAGATGCTTGAGGACCACACCGCGATATAGCGTGCATGTTAGCGGTGTTGATCGGGCGTATGGTATTGGCGCCGATCAGCGCGCATTGCGATGGCACGGTGCAGTTGGACGAGAGTGGTCTTCCGTCTGCAATGAACCGAGCCAACCTCAGGCAGATTGTGTCCGATTGACGCCGATGCAGGAATGTGAAGTGGAGAAGTAAGTTGTATGAATCCGGTCTCATAGACTCGCCAGAGCCGCGTGGGCTGACCATGGCCGTCGTGCTGCTGCTTTTGGCTGCTATGATGGTGTCTAGGCTACATGCGCAAGGACTGCAGAGTCCCGAAACGATCGACAAGATTATCGGCTCCGAGGTGCAGGAAGAACAGATGGAAGCCGCCGCCGAAATGGATCGCGTTATCAAGGCGATCGAAATGACTACGGACAACATCAG
>JAGVII010000038.1 GCA_020056155.1 Afipia sp. | reverse complement strand
GAAAAAAGCCGGTAATCGGGCTAAAAACGGACCGGGCGGTGGGGCTATCCGGGCTGCCGCATTTGGGGGCAAATTCGGGCGGCGTTGTGTTTCGGTCGGGGAAAGCGCGCCGAACGGTGGCGGAGTGTGTCGCGAGGGCTACTTAATCCTGCTTTATTCGGTGGGCATGCCTCCCGAATCCACCCCACCAGAGAAAATCTGCTAGATAAAACGTCGGCTTACCTTCGAATCGGAACCGTCCCGTTGCATCAGATTTCAAAAGAGCCCGCTCACAGCGAATCCGGAAAGCATCGTTTCAGCATCGCATTCGGCCTTGAGCGAATCGGGCTGATCGCACTGCGCGCGCCGCGCACAGCGGCGGCGATCCTGCTGGCGCTCTGTGTTGTTGCGGTGTTTGGCATCCAGCGCATCAAGATTGACGACTCGCTGAGCCAGCTGTTCCGCTCCGATACGCCCGAATACAAGCAGTATGAAGAAGTGACCAAGCGCTTCCCGTCCAGCGAGTATGACGTGCTGGTGGTTGTGGAAGGCAAGTCGCTGCTGGAGCGTTCTTCGCTCGAGAAATTGCGTGATCTCGTCACAGACCTGCAACTGATCGACGGCACCCGCGGCATCATCTCGCTGTTCTCCGCTCGCCAGCCGCCCGAGGGCGGGCGCTTGCCCGCGGCGCTCTTCCCGGAAACGCTGCCGGAAGGCGCGGCTTATGACGAATTCATCAAGCGCGTCAGGGAAAACGAGGTCATCAAGGGCAAGCTGCTGTCGGAGGACGGCACGCTGGCGCTGATCGTGCTCGCGCTGGATCCCGCCATTGTCGGCAACAAGGGGCTCAATGCGACCATCGGTGAAGTCCGCAAGACCATGAACGACGATCTTGAGGGCACCGGCCTCAACAGCCAGTTGTCCGGCGTGCCGGTGATGCAACTCGAAATCCGCAACGCGGTCGAGCGCGATGGTCTGACCTACAACATCGCCGGCATTCTCGCTGGCTGCATCATTGCGATCATTTTCTTCCGCCGTATCTCCTTCATGATCGTCGCGGCGTTTCCGCCGCTTCTGGCGATCCTGCTGTCAATCGGCACGCTGGGCTGGCTCGGTTTCAGCCTCAACATGTTCCTGAACGTGATGACGCCGCTGATCATGGTCATCAGTTTCGCGGATTCGATGCAGTTGACCTTTGCGGCGCGCGACCGGTTGATAGCGGGTGAGGACAAGCATACGGCGTTTCGCAATGCGGTGCTGGTGGTGGGACCGGCCTGCGTGCTGACCCACGGCACGGCGGCGCTGTCGTTTCTGGCCTTGCAGTTTTCCGATTCCGACCTGATCCGTACGTTCGGTGAGGCCGGATTGATGGCGACCATCATTGCGTTGGTCGCGGTGCTGTCGCTGGTGCCGGTGTTCGGCGTGCTGCTGGTTCGCAAGGAAAACCTGCTCGCCACCAAGGTGAAGGGCGCGGACCGCGGCGTCGAAGCCCTGCGTGCGTTCTGCGCGTTTATCGCCAAGCGAATGGTCGGCCATCCCGGCCTTTTCAGCCTGATTGCGCTGCTCGTTGTGCTCGGTCTCGGGATTGTCTATGCGAGCCTTGAGCCGCGTTACCGGCTGGCCGATCAGGTGCCGGACAAGCAGCAGGCGGTCGAAGCCTCAAGCCGTCTCGATGCCAAGCTGACCGGCGCCAATCCGATCGACGTGCTGATCGAATTCCCGAAGGGCAAGTCGCTCTACGACAAGGAGACGCTGGACACCATCGCCGCCGTTCACTCGATCATCGAGAAACAGGCGGGGGTCGGCAACGTCTGGTCGATCGAGACGCTGCGGCGCTGGCTCGCCGAGAAGGCCGGCCGTTCCGACGTGGCGATCCTGAAGGAATATGTCGATGTGCTGCCGAAATATCTGTCGCGGCGGTTCATTTCCGAGAACCAGGACGCGGTCGTTGTCTCGGGACGCGTGCCCGACCTCGATTCAAGCCAGATATTGCCGACGGTGGAGAAACTCGACGCCGCAATGGGCGCGGTCCGGAGCGCGCATCCCGGTTACAATATCGCCGTGACGGGTCTCTCGGCGATCGCCGCGCGCAACAGCGCCAGCATGATCGGCAAGCTCAACCATGCCCTCACCATCGAGTTTCTTCTGGTGGCGGCGTTTATCGGGTTGGCATTCCGTTCGGTGGTGGTGATGTTCGCGAGCATCCTGCCGGGCATTTTCCCGGTGGTGCTTTCCGGGACCGTGTTGTGGTTTCTCGGGGAGGGACTGCAATTTGCCAGCGTGGTCGCGTTGACGGTGTCGTTCGGATTGGGATTGAGCGCGACGATCCACTTCCTCAACCGGTTGCGACTGGAGGAGAAACCCGGCATCGACGAAGCGAAGGCCGTCGAGCGTGCGACCGTTCTGGTCGGGCCCGCGTTGATCCTGACGACGGTGGTGCTGGCCTGCGGCCTCGTGGTGACGGTGTTTTCGGATTTGCCGTCGCTGCGCCTGTTCGGCTGGCTCAGCGCGTTCTCCATGATCGCTGCACTGATTGCCGATCTTTTTATCCTGCGGCCGACGGCGATGTGGCTGATCAGCACGTCAAACCGCATCAAGGCGGCGTGGGGTGCAAAACCGGCGAAGTGATTGGAGTCGTCATTGCGAGCGAAGCAATCCAGTCTTTTGATGCGACTCTGGATTGCTTCGCTTCGCTCGCAATGACGACAGAAAAG
>JAGVII010000457.1 GCA_020056155.1 Afipia sp. | reverse complement strand
GAGAAGAACGCCGACGAATTGCGGGCTCCGTCCAGCATGATGAAGCTGATGACGGCGGAGGTGGTCTTCGACGCGCTCAAGCGGGGTGAGATCAAGTCCACCGATGAATTCAGGATCAGCGAAAATACCTGGCGCAAGGGCGGTGCGCCGTCCGGCGGCTCGACCATGTTCGCGGCCATCAACAGCCGCGTCAGCGTCGACGATCTGCTCCGCGGCGCGGTGATCCAGAGTGGCAACGATTCCTGCATGGCGCTGGCCGAAGGCCTGTCGAACACCGAAGCCGCCTTCGCCGAACGGATGACCAAACGCGCACGGGAACTTGGGCTGACAAAATCAACCTTTGGAAACTCGAGCGGCTTGCCGGACCCCGGCAACAAGATGACGGTTCGTGAACTCGCAATGCTCGCGCGTCACATCGTCCTGACCTATCCTGACCAGTACAAGCTGTTCGGCGAGCGCGAGTTCACCTGGAACAAGATACGCCAGCAGAATCGCAACCCGCTGCTCACAATGCTTGAAGGTGCCGATGGCCTGAAAACCGGCTACACCAAGGAGGGCGGCTACGGCATGGTCGGCTCCGCCGTGCAGAACGGCCTGCGCCTGATCGTGGTCGTCAACGGCCTTGAGGATTCCGACGACCGCGCAACCGAGGCCAGGAAGCTGCTTGAATGGGGATTCCGCAATTTTGAGGCACGGACCCTGTTCGCGGCGGATCAGACCGTTGGCTACGCGCGCGTGTTCGGCGGCGACAGCCGTTCGGTCAAGCTCGTCAGTCCCGAACCCATCAAGGTCATGGTGCACCGAAACGGAACCGACAAGCTGGTGGCGCGTATCGTTTACACCGGCCCGGTGCGTGCGCCGGTCCAGCCGGGTCAGCGGGTCGGTGTGTTGAAGGTCTGGCGCGGCAGCAACATCGTGGTGACGTCTCCGCTGGTTGCCGCAGAACAGATCGCCACAGGTTCAACCACCCGCCGCGCGATCGACGGCGCCAGCGAACTGGTCATCGGCCTGTTCCGCGCTGGCGTGGAGAAATTGTAATATGGCTGACGCCGTTAAGCCGAGACAGCCGCCGCGCGGCCGCTTCGTGACCTTTGAAGGCGGCGAGGGGGCCGGCAAATCAACGCAGATTCAGATGCTGGCGGATCGGCTGAACGCCGCCAGGCTGCGGACGATCACGACCCGCGAGCCCGGCGGATCTGCTGGTGCGGAAATCATCCGGCACCTCTTGCTGTCGGGCATGGCCAAGGCGTTCGGGCCAGAAACGGAATCCCTGTTGTTCGCCGCTGCGCGCGACGACCATGTCAGTCAGGTGATCGAACCTGCGCTGGCACAGGGAACGTGGGTGCTGTGCGACCGTTTCACGGATTCGACGCGGGTCTATCAAGGCGAACTGGGGAAAGTCGACCCGAAACTGATCCGGGCGATGGAGCGCGTCACCATCGGCGATCTCAAGCCTGACCTCACGATCATTCTGGACGTGCCGGTCGCGATCGGCATGGAGCGCGCGCTCAAGCGGCGCGGAACCGCGGTGCCGGATCGGTTCGAGGGCGAGGGCGTGAGCTTTCACGAGAAGCTGCGCGATGCCTATCGCAAGATCGCCGAAGCCGATCCGCAGCGGTGCGCGCTGGTGGATGCCAATGCCGATCCGAAGACCGTCGCCGATCGGGTCTGGAAAGCGCTGCGCGATCATCTGTTCACAGTGGCCACGGCTCGCGAGACCACCAAGGCATGAGCGCGAAGTCGTCCGAACCAGAAATTACCGTCCCGGCGCCGCGCGAAACAACCGCGCTTTTCGGGCATCGTGACGCCGAGCAGACGCTGCTGACAGCCTATCGCAGCGGACGCATCCCCCATGCGTGGCTGATCGGCGGCGCGCAGGGCGTCGGCAAGGCGACGCTGGCCTATCGTATGGCGCGGTTCGTGCTCGCTCACTCCGATCCTGCTGCGCAAGCCGTGCAAATCGCTGACGGTCTCTATGTCGATCAGGATCATCCGGTAGCGCGACAGGTCGCGAACGGAAGTCACGGCGGATTGCTGACGCTGGAACGCACTCTCAATGAAAAGGGCGCGATGCGGACCGTCATCACGGTGGACGAGTCGCGCGAGACAATCGGATTTTTCGGCTCGACGGCAGCATCCGTTGACGGCTGGCGTATCTGCGTGGTCGATACCGTCGATGAACTCAACGCCAATGCCTCTAACGCACTGCTCAAGATCCTGGAAGAGCCGCCAGCGCGTTCGCTGTTTCTGCTGATCAGCCACGCACCGGCACGCGTGCTCGCCACCATCCAGTCGCGGTGCCGGAAACTGCCGCTGCGGCCGCTGGATACTGACGATGTGATTCGGGCTGCGGCGGAAGCTGCCGGACTCACACGCCACGATCCGGCGCTGGCTGAGGCGGCCGACATGGCAGAGGGAAGCGTGGCGCGCGCACTGACGCTGATGGGCGGGCAGTCGCTCGGGCTTCATCAGCGCACGCTCGAACTCCTCAATCGCCTGCCGCAGCTCGATCAGCGCGCGCTTCATG
>JAGVII010000616.1 GCA_020056155.1 Afipia sp. | reverse complement strand
TGGCGGAAAGATGATTGGCCAAAACGCGATCTATACTTCAAATATTGCGTGGTAAACTCAAATAAAACAGTCCGCTAACTGCCGATTACTTGCGATGGACAGAGTTTATCATCCAGAGGCATGCGCGTTAGCCCTATCTACAATTTTAGACAATGTGGTCAGCGTTACTTCCGCATATTTGAATCCAGTTGGCGGATTTGCCCCGCGTTTAAGCCGCCGAAAAGGGGACCGGCCCTACTCCTTGTGACGAAATGATCCGGCCACGAGCTTGCATATCTTTGCAGCCGATGTCCGGACAAGGGGCGTCACATGTCGGCTTTCACGCGCGCAGGCGCATTGGCAATTATTTGCATTTTCAGCATGTTGGGCGCAAAGGCGCATGCGGCAGCCTATGCCCTGCGCGAGAGTCCGATCGGCGCCGAGGAAGCCCCTGCCCCTACGCCTGCCGAGCCTTTCGGGCTTTCAACCTCCGCCCTGACCGATGGCCCCCTGCGCGCCAAGTGGCTGGCAGCCGAGCGCGCCATTGCGGCCGAAGCGGACATGATCGCGGGCTGCATCGGCGACCCCGAACATTGCACCTCCCGGCCAGCCCTTCGATTCCTTGAAATCGTCCAGGCCGGCGCTACCCGCGAAGGTCTTGCCCGCCTCGGCGAAATCAACCGCGCGTTCAATCTCGCGATCCGGCCTGTCAGTGACCGCGCGCAGTACGGGATCGAGGACTACTGGTCCTCCCCGCTGGCCACGCTAGCTGCGGGAGCCGGCGACTGCGAGGACTATGCGATCGCCAAGATGGTTGCGCTGCGCGCCGCAGGCGTCGCGGCGGACGATCTTCGCCTTGTCATCATTCGCGAAACCGCGACCGGTGACGACCATGCCGTGGTTGCGGCGCGATCCGATGGCCGCTGGCGTGTGCTGGACAACCGCACGTTCCTGATGATCGAAGACAACGGGTTCGGCAAATACCGCCCGCTGTTTGCAATCGACGCGGAAGGCGCAAAACGCTTTGAACAGCCGATGTTTGCCAACACCGCGCCGATCACGCAGTCCCGCCCTGCCGAAATCGGAACGCACGATCCCGTTATCGATGCCGGCACCCCGGCGACCGGGTCGACAGCAGTCACATCCGACGATTTTTGTGCGAACCTCGTGCTGTAAGACAAGCGACAACGTCCGGCAGATCGGCCGATGGCGTGACTCCAGTTCCATCGCTCAGGTTTTGGCGATGGACTGGATGGTTGCGACAAACAGCAAGGCTGCGATGATGGCGAGCACCCATCCCGGGTTGTCGCACAGGACCGCTCCTTGAACACAGACCTGGTCGGCTAAAGGCCAGCCACGGTTACGTGTTGCACCTGCGAGCAGGAAGATACCGCCCGCGCCGGATATTGCGAGAATGAGCTGACGCATGGAGACACTCCTTTCCGCCACCCATGTTCGGCGCGAAGAAGTGAATCAATGCTTGTACCGACCGATGAAACACCGGGCTTATGCGCAAAAATCAGCCGGGGCGGCTGGCTGTGGCCTTGTCGAACGCGGCGGTAATGGCCGTAAACCGGTCTTCGACCTCGGCTCTCATGTCCGGATGGGTGAAAACATAAAGCTCGTTGGCGCGGATCGCGGCGAGAACCCGCGCGGCGACGTCCGACGGATCGAGACCGTTGCGGATCAGTTCGTCGATCATGGCAACCAGCGCCGCGGTTGGCGTGCCGGGATCGGGCATCTGCGCCGCACCGTACTGGTCGGGCCGGTTGCGTCCGCTCTCGCCGATACGGGTGCGGACAAATCCCGGACACAGCACGCTGACGCCGATCCCGAACGGCGCCAGTTGCGGCGCGAGCCCTTCCGACATGCCGACCACGGCGAACTTGCTCGCGGTGTAAGGGCTGAAGCCAAGTCCGCTTTGCATTCCGGCCATCGATGCGGTGTTGACGATATGGCCGCCTTCGCCATGCGCGCGCATGTGCGGCAGAAAAGCCCGGATGCCGTGAACAACGCCCATCAGGTTGACGTCGAGCACCCATCGCCAGCTATCGAGCGCGATATCCTCGATGCCGCCGCCCGCGGCAACACCGGCGTTGTTGCAAATCACATGGACGTTTCCGAACGCGTCGAACGATGCACCGGCCGCCCGCTCGACGCTGGCTGAATCGGTCACGTCGCATTCAATGCCGCGCACATCCGGACCGACGTTGTGCAGGCTCTTGACTGCCGCATCCAATGCGCCGGTCTCGATATCCGCGAGCATGACTTTCATGCCCGCTTCCGCAAAGGCCCGCCCAAGCGCGAAGCCAATGCCGCTGGCTCCGCCTGTCACAAATGCTGTCTTGCCGGCAAGCTCGCGCATGTTTCCCCCTGCGACCGTTTCCAATGCAGCCGTCATCATGTCACGATCGAGTGAGCAGAAACCAGCGAGATCGTCGAAGCCGGACGACAAGTGACCGCCAGTATCGCGCCGTTCAGGCAGCGTCTTAAAATGGACACGCGCGCGCGCCTTAATTTGTCTTTACGCCTTCGCGCCGGTGGAACTGCAAACACACCGGCCCGATTTTTCGCGGAAGGGATTTGCCGATGGCGACACGCATACAGCGACTCGCGGAATTTGACGGCAATGGTGAACCGTCGCCCGATGAGTCAGTTCAGGTTCTTTGTGAAGACAAGAGCGGAACCTATCAATTGCCGTTCGCATGCCGCCGTATCAACGGCGAATGGCGCAACAGCGAATCCGGAAGCCTCGTCGAGGCAATGGTCGTGGGATGGCGGCGGCCCAGGACATGATCCAAAGGATCATGTCCCCGGAAACCTGACGGTTACTTTTTCGTCTTTGAGGCGGCGTACCGCGCCTTGGTCTCGGCATTCATCGGATAGAGGCCCGGCAGTTCTGCGCCGTTGTTGACCTCGTTGACGATCCAGCCCTCCATCGCCTCCTGCTCCGGGCCTTCGGTCAGGATCAGTTCGAGGAACGCCTGCGGGATCAGCACGGCGCCGTCCTGATCGGCCACGATGATGTCGTCGGGGAACACGGCAACCCCGCCGCATCCGATCGGCTCGCCCCAATTGACGAACGTCAGCCCGGCAACCGACGGCGGAGCAGCCGCGCCACCGCACCAGACCGGGAGGCCGGTGCCGAGCACACCTTCAAGATCGCGCACCGCGCCATCCGTCACCAAAGCGGTGACGCCGCGCTTGGCCATGCGCGCGCACAGAATGTCGCCGAAAATTCCTGCGTCGGTAATTCCCATCGCATCGACCACGGCAATGCAGCCCGCCGGCATCGCCTCGATGGCCGTGCGGGTGGAAATCGGCTTCGACCACGATTCCGGCGTCGCGAGATCTTCCCGCGCCGGGACGAACCGCAGGGTGAATGCCGGACCGACCAGACGCTCCTGCCCCGGACGCAGCGGACGCGACCCGCGCAGCCAGACATTGCGAAGCCCCTTCTTGAGAAGAATGGTCGTGATGGTGGCGGTCGTGATCTTCTTGAGCGTTGCGACGGCTTCAGGCGAGAGCGACATGAGGCGGACTCCTGGCTAGTGTGGTGGTTCGCAAGCCCGCATCATTTCTACGGCGCATTCATTTGCGGACTTGCGAACCAAAACCACACTCAAATCATAATTTTCTAGTGTCCCTTTAAATCCGAAGTTCGCTATTGAGCGTGCTGCAAAATGAGGCGAACTTCGGATTCAGGACACTAGGGTGCCAAGCCTTGTTGCGAAAGCCAGGCATCGCGTCAAGGCGACAATCGCGTGAGCGGTAATGCGTGCTTATACGTTGCGATAACCTCAACTTATTTGCCATTTGGGCGAGAGTATCGGACAAATGGCGACCGATCCTTCAGATTTTCCGGCTCTTCGATGACCGCCTCGCCCCGCATCCTCCCGTCCGGAGATACTGCCCTGACGGTCGAGTTCGGGCGCAGCATCGATCCCGCGATCAACCGGCAGGTGCTGGCGCTGGATCGCAGCGTTGCCAGCGAAGCCATTGCCGGCGTCACGGAGACCGTTCCGACCTACCGTTCGCTTCTGGTCCACTACGATCCGCTGCTGGTCGGTTATGCAGCATTGTCGGAACGACTGCTCGCGCTGGCACAAAGGCCTGTTCCTGCCGAGACGGGCATCCGGCGCTGGCGCGTTCCGGTGGTCTATGGCGGTGAGTATGGCATCGATCTCGACGATGTCGCGCGCGCACACACCATCTCGACATCCGAAGTGATCGCGAAGCACACCGGCAGCGAGTACCGCGTCGCGATGATCGGTTTCACACCCGGCTTCGCCTATCTGAGCGGCCTCGATCCCGCCATCGCAACGCCGCGCCGCGAAAGTCCGAGGACGCATACGCCGCCCGGCACCATCTCCATCGGTGGCGTGCAGGCCTGCGTGCAATGCCTTGCGGCGCCGAGCGGCTGGCATCTGTTGGGACGGACGCCGGTCCGCACCTTTCATCCGCATCGCGATCCAGTGTTCCTGATGGAGCCCGGCGACGCCGTTACGTTCCATGCCGTCGCGGCCAGTGAATTCGCCGCGCTCGATCGCGCGGCTGAGCACGGCGAGACCGTCGCCGAACTGATCGCGTCATGAGCAAGCTCGTCATCGTCACAACGGGACCAGCCACATCGGTTCAGGATGCCGGGCGGTTCGGCGCGCAACGCTATGGCCTCACCACAAGCGGCGCGATGGATCGCGTCTCGCTGGCAATGGCGAATTGCCTTGCGGGGAACACGCCCTTCGCTGCCGCTATCGAGATCGGCCCGTTCGGCGCATCGTTCACGGCGCGCAACGGCGCGGTCCGCGTCGCGCTGTCGGGCGCTGCGCGCGTTGCGGATATCGCGGGATCGCCGTTGCTGTTGAACGAAACCGCCCTGATCGCCGAGGGCGAAACCCTGAAGCTGGGCGCCGCACGCAACGGCATGTTCAGTTATCTCGCCATTGAGGGCGGCATCGCAGGCGAGCCCGTGTTCGGAAGCCTGTCGGTGAACGCGCGTGCCGGTCTCGGCAGCCCCTTCCCGCGGCCGCTGCAGGTTGGCGATACGCTCGATGTCGGGACCGCGCAGGTTGCTGCCCATGAGCGCGCGCTCGACACGTTCGATACGCCACAGGCGCCGATCCGCGTCGTGATGGGACCGCAGGACGACGAGTTCGGCGCGGCATGCGATGTGTTCCTCAACAGCGACTGGCGTATCTCCGCCACCAGCGACCGCATGGGCTATCGGCTCGAAGGTCCGAAGGTCGTCCATCCCGGCGGACACAACATCGTCTCCGACGGCGCGGTGCATGGCAGCATCCAGGTGCCCGG
>JAGVII010000209.1 GCA_020056155.1 Afipia sp. | reverse complement strand
CGGTTTCACGGTTCGCGGTGCGGACCCGTCAGCTCCCGCACGCGACGCGCTTGCGGCAGCGGGCGGAAAGGTCTTCGCGAGCGGACGCGACGCCGCAAAAGATGCGCCGATGCTGATTACCATGCTGCCGGACAGCAGCATCGTGCGCGAGGCCGTGCTCGGCGAGCAGGGCGTGGCCGATGTTCTTGCCAGGAACGCGCTGATCGTCGACATGAGTTCATCGGTGCCGGTCGACACGCAGTCGCTCAGCAAGGATCTCGCCGCGCGCGGGATCGGGCTGATCGACGCGCCGGTCTCCGGCGGCGTCAAGCGCGCCGTCGATGGTATCCTGTCGATCATGGCCGGAGGCGACACAGCACTGGTGGAGCGCGCGAAGCCGGTGCTGCAGGCCATGGCGAAATCGGTCTTTGCGACCGGACCGCTCGGCTCGGGCCATGCGATGAAGGCGCTGAACAATTATGTTTCCGCAGCGGGGCTTGTCGCGGCTTGCGAAGCGCTGCTGGTGGGACGTCGTTTCGGCCTGCAACCGGAGACTGTCATCGACGTCCTCAACGCCTCGACGGGCAAGAACAACTCCACCGACGTCAAGATGAAGCAGTTCGTGATCTCGGAGACGTTCGCGTCAGGTTTCTCCCTGGCCTTGATGGCCAAGGATCTGCGCATCGCCGCGGATCTGTCGAAGCTCGTCGGTCTTGATCTGTCGAACGCTGAAACCATCGCGACGCTTTGGGAAAACGCCAGGGCCGCGCTCCACAAGAACGCCGATCACACCGACATCTATCGCTTCATCGCGTCGGCTGTCGAGGATCGGTAACAGCTGTTCAGTGGCCTATTCCAGGGCATCTTGAACAGCCGCGCCGATAGTCGCGAGTCCCTCCGCCACATCGCCTGTGATGTGAAGCCGCAGCGCCCGCCGGCCGCGTTCCGTCAGCACCTCGAAATCGCCGCGCGCCTGCGCCGCTTCGATGACGCCGAAGCTGGTCTTCTGGCCGGGGATATCCAGATCGGCGGCGTTGTCCGCCGTGATCTGGAGAAACACGCCATTGTTCGGGCCGCCTTTGTAGGCCTGTCCGGTCGAATGCAGGAAGCGCGGGCCGAATCCCACGCACGTGGCGACGGACCTGCTGTCGCGAATCGCCATGCGGATGGCCTGTATCGCGGCGATGTTGGCATCGCTCCGGTCCAGATAGGCGAGGGCCGCCACATAGTCTCCGGCCTTGATGCGAGCGAGATGCGCCTTGAGCCATGATACCAGATCGCTGCCAGCGCCCGCCTTGCGCAATGCGTCCGCGTTCGCGGCATCGGTGTAGATCGCAATGGCATCGTCGGTCGCCATAGCCGTCTCGGAGGGCAATGCACCTGATGTCTCGAACGCAGACGTCAGTTCGCGGGTCTTGATCTTCGCGGCCTCGACGTCCGGCTGGTCGAACGGGTTGATGCCCATGACCGCGCCCGCGACCGCGGTTGCGATCTCGAAGCGGAAGAATTCCTGTCCGATATGCGCCGGGCTCGTCACGATAATGCGAACGACAGGATGGCCTGCGGCCTCCAGCGTCGCAAGTTTCGCGTCACGCGCGTCGTCAGTGTCGTTCTCTAGCCGCAGGTCGATGAACACGCGATCGTTGCCGTAAATCTCGGGCTCGCCAAGCGGCTCGCCCTCGAGCGGGATCAGCGCCTTGCCATTCTTGCCGGTGGATTCGGCGATCAGTTGCTCGGCCCACGCGCCGAAATCGGCGATACGTTTTGAGCCGGTCAGCGTGAGCTTGTCGCGGCCATGCTTCGCGGCGGCGGCCAGCGCGAGCCCGAGTTGTACGCCCGGATTTTCCGCGGGCGGCACATCGGGGCCGCAGGAGCGCACCATAGAGGCGGCAAGGCCGAGGAATTCCGCCACATCGACTCCAGCCGCAGCCGCCGGAACAAGACCGAACGGCGACAGCACCGAGTAACGGCCGCCGATGGCCGGTTCCCCATGAAAGATCTGCGCGAAGCCGCGCGCAGTTGCGACCTTTTCAAGCGACGAGCCGGGGTCTGTCACCGCGACAAAGCGTTCGGCGGCCTTTGCTCCGGCGCGAATGAAGAAATACTCCATCAGCGCGTTTGGCTCCGTGGTGCCGCCGGATTTGCTCGATACGATGAACAGCGTGCTGTTCAGAGTGATCGCGGCTTCGGTCCGCCGGACCTGCGCGGGATCGGTCGAGTCCAGAATGCGCAGCTGCGGAAAGCCGTCGATCTGACCATAGGTTTCGGCAAGCACTTCCGGTCCGAGGCTGGACCCGCCCATGCCGAGCACGACGACGTCGGTGAAATTCTTGCTCTTCACCCAGCCCGAAAATGCAACATAGCGAGCTGTGTCGCTCCGCTCGCGGACGACGACGTCGAGCCATCCGAGCCACTTGCTCTCGTCAGAGCCGGTCCAGACCGACGCATCGCGCTGCCACAAGGCGCGGATGGTCCCATCCGTACGCCAGCGCTCCGACAAAGCCCCGGCGTCCCTTTCGATCTCTGCGGGAAGCTTGATGACCTGCGCATCGATGCGCGGGCCGAGGATCGCTGCGCGCTTCTGTGCGACGGCACCGAGCAGCTTGTCGAAGGCCTCAGCGAACAGCTTCACGCCGTCGTCGACCAGCGCCTCGGTGATCGCATCGAGCGAGATGCCGCTTTCCGCGAGGCCGTTGAGCACGTTCTCCGCGTCCGCAATGTTTTCTTCGAGACTGTCGCGCGGCGTGCCATGATCGCGGAAGGCGTCAAGGGTCGCGGGCGGCACGGTATTGACCGTATCGCGTCCGATCAGTTCCTCGACATACAGAACGTCGCTGTAAGCCTTGTTCTTGGTGCCGGTCGAGGCCCACAGCAGGCGCTGAACCTGCGCGCCTTTTGCCGCGAGCTTTTTCCAGCGATCACTTGCGATCACCTTCAGGTAGTGCTGATACGCCAGCTTGGCGTTGGCGATGGCGACCTTGCCCTTGAGGAATTCAAGCCTGGCCTTCTCATCGCCGTTCGCCGCGGCAATCTTGCCGTCGAGTTGAGTATCGACCGCGGTATCGATGCGGCTGACGAAGAAGCTGGCCACGCTGGCGATGCGCTTCGGATCGCCGCCGCTCGCGATGAAGACCTCAAGGCCGGAAATATACGCTTCGAGAACTTCCACATACATCTTCTGCGAGAACAGCAGCGTGACGTTGATGCTGATGCCCTGCGAAATCAGGGCGCGGATCGCCGGTACGCCCTCGCGTGTTCCAGGCACCTTCACCATCAGGTTGGCGCGGCCGACATCCTTCCAGAGCCGCTGCGCCTCGGCGATGGTGCCCTCGGTGTCGCGCGCGAGATAAGGTGAGACTTCGAGGCTGACATAGCCGTCAGCGCCCTTCAGTGCGTCATAGACCGAATGCAGCGCGTCCGCTGCGCGCTGAATGTCTTCCACGGCGAGAGCTTCATAAAGATCGGCCACCGACCGGTCGCGCTCTTTCAGAAGTGCAGAAACGGCTCCGTCATACTCATCGCTGCCGCCAATCGCCTTCTCGAAAATCGAGGGATTGGACGTGACGCCGCGTACCCCGTCGCTGTCGACCAGCGCCTTGAGTTCGCCATTGGCGATGAAACCGCGTGCGAGGAAATCGAGCCAGATGGCCTGG
>JAGVII010000685.1 GCA_020056155.1 Afipia sp. | reverse complement strand
GTCTATCCCGGCTTCATTCAGGTCAC
The DNA here is from genome assembly GCA_020056155.1 of Afipia sp. Classification (GTDB taxonomy): domain Bacteria; phylum Pseudomonadota; class Alphaproteobacteria; order Rhizobiales; family Xanthobacteraceae; genus Afipia. The sequence goes on along the minus strand of JAGVII010000685.1, from coordinate 2,407 downwards.
CGCGTTCGTTTCGATGAACCTCGAACGGCATGTCAAGTCGCACAAGGACCTGCTGGAGCATCTGGCGAAAGGTGAGGTCGAGAAGGCGGATACCATTAAAACATTCTACGACGAATACTTCGCGGTGATGGACCTGCCGGCGGATTTCTACATCGATACCATCCGCGACGTGTTTCAGGAACATCTGCTGCCGCAGGGAAAACTCACCTACAAGGGCCGCCCCGTGAATCCGGCTTCCATCAAAAAAATGGGCCTGATGACGGTGGAAGGCGAGAAGGACGATATCTGCTCGATCGGGCAGACTCTGGCGGCGCAAGACCTCTGCACCGGTGTGCGCGCCTATCGCAAGGTGCATCACATGCAGGCCGGCGTTGGCCACTATGGCGTCTTCAGCGGCCGGAAGTGGAACACCGAAATCTATCCGCTGCTGCGGGATTTCATTCACGTCAATTCGTGACTTTCGTCGGGGCTTGGCGCCCACGCTACTCCGCCAGCGCCTTCATCTCCTTGTAGAGATCGGATTTGCCCTCGAAGCCAATGCCCGGCAGGTCCGGCATGGTGATGTGGCCGTTCTCGACGCGCACGCCATCCGGGAAGCCGCCATAGGGCTGAAACAGGTCCGGATAGCTCTCATTGCCCCCGAGACCGAGGCCTGCGGCGATGTTCAGCGACATCTGATGTCCGCCGTGCGGAATGCAGCGTGACGGCGACCAGCCATGCGTCCTCAGGACATTGAGGGTGCGCAGGTACTCACACAGCCCGTACGACAATGCGCAGTCGAACTGCAGCCAGTCACGATCCGGCCTCATCCCTCCATAGCGGATCAGATTGCGCGCATCCTGATGGCTGAACAGATTCTCGCCGGTGGCCATCGGGCCGGGATAAAATTCAGCGAGCGCTGCCTGCAATTGGAAGTCGAGCGGATCGCCGACCTCCTCATACCAGAACAGAGGATACTCGCGCAGCATCTTGGCATAGGCAATTCCGGTTTCCAGATCGAAGCGGCCATTGGCATCGACAGCAAGCTGCGCCTGACTGCCGATCTCTTTCAACACCGCCTCGATGCGCTCCTGATCTTCCGCAAGAGATGCGCCACCAATCTTCATCTTGACGACGTTGTAGCCGCGGTCGAGGTAACCACGCATCTCGCCGCGCAATGCCGAGAGATCCTTGCCGGGATAATAGTAGCCGCCCGCCGCATACACGAACACGCGCGGATCAGCGGTGCGGTGGTGACGTTCGGCCAGCAGGCGAAATAGCGGCTTGCCGGCAATCTTCGCCACCGCGTCCCAGATCGCCATGTCGATGGTGCCGACCGCAACCGAGCGCTCGCCGTGGCCGCCGGGTTTTTCGTTCGACATCAGCGCCGCCCACGCCTTGTCGGGATCGATGTTGTCGCCGGCGGAATCCAGCAATGTCTCCGGATCGGCTTCCAGCAGCCGCGGCGCGAAGCGCTGGCGGATCAGACCGCCCTGCCCGTAACGGCCGTTGGAATTGAACCCGTAGCCGACCACACGCTTGCCGTCGCGCACCGCATCGGTCACCACCGCCACGAGGCTCGTCGTCATCTTGGTGAAGTCGATATAGGCGTTGCGGATCGGCGACGAGATCGGCTTGGTGATCTCGCGGACATCGACGATGCGGACGGACATGACGCCGGCTTCCTTGCTGTTGTCGGTTCGAGCGCGTGGCACGATGGGTCGTGCGGGGCTGAACGGTTCAAGCAAATCGAGGTTGTTTTTGCAACGTTCCGGGCTTTGCCTTCAGACCTGTCAAGCGACAGCGCCCTTATCCCTCGACATCGAAGGCGCGCGCGAGTTTGTCGTGCCTCCCGCAGCTATTCACAGAACCGCTTGCCGTTCGTGTAAAAGCAGAACGGCGAGGTATCCGTCGCGGGTGTGATTTCCTTGCGGATGTTTCGGCGATTCCAGATCGCCGCCCGCTGATACTTGGAGAGACGTGGCGCAGGCGCCACGCAGCGGCTGCTGAGCTTTTCGTCCGCAACTGTCACCCACACGGCCTTGGTGCCATCCAGAGTGCATGTCTGCATCATGGCCTTCTGAACACAGACGGTCGCGCCTTCGCTGTAGTTCCTGCTGCGGTAAACGCACAGGAGCGCTGCCGGCTTGGGGGCGACCGAAGCTTTTTGCTTGGCTGGAGCTTTTTGATCAGCCACAGGCTTCTGCTCCGCCGGGGTTTGCGCGGCGGCCGGCAGACCAAGCAGAAGGAGCACACACAGCGTGAAGGTGCGGGTCATTGTGTATCTTTAGCGCGGCCTGAGACCTTCAAGAAGGCAGCGATGCAAAAAACCGAAGAAAAAACTTCGAATATCGCCAGTTAAGGAAGGCATCCGGACCGGCAAAACGCCGGACCGGATGTCGAGAATATTACTTGGTCAGCGGGCAGC
>JAGVII010000645.1 GCA_020056155.1 Afipia sp. | reverse complement strand
ATCCCGAAGGTTTACAACACCGAGCGCGTCGTTCGCATCATGGGTGAGGACGGCACGCCAGAGACGAAGCAGATCAACAAGCCGTTTCCCCAGCAGGACGAGAACGGCCAGCCCATCATGCAGGAAACCGAAGACGAATACGGCCAGAAGATCAAGACCGCTGTGATGGCGATGCACGACCTGACCGTCGGCAAGTACGATCTGACCGTATCGACCGGGCCGAGCTTCACCACCCGCCGCGAAGAGGCAGCTTTCCAGATGACGGAAATGGTCCGGGCGTTCCCGCAGGGTGCGCCGGCAATTGCACCGGAATTGGCGAAAAACCTCGATTGGCCGGGCGCGCAGGAAATAGCCGAGAAGTTCAAGGCCATGTTCCCGCTGCCGGGCAAGGACCAGATCCCCCCGCAGGTTCAACAGCAAATTCAGCAGGGCATGGACCTTATCCAGAGGCTTCAGCAGGAAAACGCGGCTCTCAAGGCCGACAAGTCCATCGACCAGTTCAACGCCGATACCGATCGCATGAATGTCGAAGGCACGCTTGCCGTCAAAGAGCAGGCACAGCGTCTCGACGCGGCCAAAGTGCTCGGAGCCGGTGCCCAGATCATGAATAGCCCGCAGCTTGCCGGGCAGCAGTATCCCGCGCGCCAAGGGTAAGCGGCGCACCCTTCTATCACCAACCTGGAACAGGAGTGAGAACTTCCATGGGCGAAGAACAGACGGCTATTGCCAACGAACTGGACATTCCAGCAATCGAACCGCAGACGCCAGAGGTAAAGGACGACGGGTTTTTCAGCCCGGACAACCTTGAGCCCGACGATAACGGAGGAGAGGGCGGAGAGGATGCCGGCGCGGACCTGGCTGAGCTCTTCGATATCGAAATTGACGGGGAGACCCTGAAAGTCCCCGGCAAGTTCAAAGACGCGTTCCTGAAGAGCGCGGATTATACGCAGAAGACGCAAGCCGCCGCTGAAGAGCGCCGGCAGATCGCCGAAGCCCAGAAGCAGCTCGAAATCAGGTCGAACGCGACCGAGGAAGAACTTCAGGCACGCGGCGTTCTCGTCCAGATCAACGGCCAGCTTCAACAGCTCCAGAACCTCGATTGGCAGCGTTTCCATCGGGAAGACCCGATCGAGGCACAGGCCCAGTTCATGAGGCTCCAGCAGCTTGAGAAGGCGCAGCAGGCAATCTCCGGAAAGCTTGATGAAGCGCAGCAGGGCCGTTTGAAGGAAGCTTCTGCGGATTTCGACCGCCGCGTCAATGAGACGCGGAAGTTCGCGCAGGAAAAAATCAAGGGCTGGACCCAGCAGCTCGACGTCGAAATTCAGACCTTTGCGACGGGTGATCTCGGTCTTTCGATCGAGGAAGTCAAATCGTCGCTGAGCCCCCGGTTCTACAAGGCCCTGTATCTCGCATACGTCGGCAACAAGGCCCTTCAGCGCCAAGGCACCTCCAAGCCTGCCATATCCACAGTGCAGCCACTGACGACGGTCTCTGCAAAGAGCGGTGCGTCAGCAAGCAAGTCGCTGGGTGAGATGAGCATGGACGAGTACGCCGCGCACCGGAACCGGCAGGAGGCCGCGCAGCGCGCGCGGGCCAAGCGCTAAACCCATTTGCGTGCGGCATAGACCGCCCAGAGGACTATCATCATGGCAAACACCACGCTTACCGCGGATATCATCGCCAAAGAGGCGGTGCGTATCCTCGACAACGAACTCGTCATGGCCAAGAAGGTATTTCGCGGTTACGAGGAAGAGTTTTCGAAGAACGTCAACGGCTACAAGGTCGGCGAACAGATCACCATTCGCAAGCCGACCGAATTCGAGGTCACCGACGGCGCCACCATGGCCGTCCAGGACGTCGTCGAAGGCAAGACCACGATCCGGGTGGACAAGCGCAAGCATGTCGCCTTCAAATTCACCTCCCAGGATCTGACGCTCAAGATCGACGCCCTTTCCGAGCGCGTCATCAAGCCGGCAATGGTGAAGCTGGCCAACAAGGTCGATACCGACCTGCATGCCCTTTACGCGGGCGTTTCCAACTGGGTCGGCACGCCTGGCGAACTGATTAATTCGTTCGCCGACTTCGCTAAGGGGCCGGAGCGCCTGGACGAGGGCGCAGTGCCGCAGGATGACCGTACGGGCGTTCTTTGCCCGGCCGATCACTGGGCGCTCGTCGGCTCCCAGACCAACCTGTACAACGACACGATCAACAAGCCGGCCTATCGTGAAGGTCAGACCGGCATGGTGGGCGGTGTCGATCTGTACATGACGCAGAACGTCGCGACCCACATCACCGGCTCGCGGTCCGGCTCGATCCTGATCGACTTGGCCATCACGGCCAGCACGATCAGCTATGCGGACGTCAAGGACACCAACCTCCAGACCATCCACGTCGATGCTCTTGGTGGCGCAACGCAGACCATCACGGCCGGCGACGTGTTCACCATTGCCGGCGTCTATGCGGTCAATCCCGTGACCAAGATGCCGCTGTCGTTCCTGAAGCACTTCACCGTCGTTCAGGACGCCGTCGGCGTGGGCTCGGAAACCGACCTGATCATCACCCCGGCGATGATCTGGAACGGACCGTTCCAGAACGTCTCGGTTCAGGGCGTCACCAACCTGAATGACCAGGCTGTCACGTT
>JAGVII010000210.1 GCA_020056155.1 Afipia sp. | reverse complement strand
AATAGTGCAGATGTTCCACCAATGAGTGATTTCAGGGCGTTCAAGGCGCTGTCTCTCGGCGTGACAATCTTTGTCGTCGTGCTCGCTGCTGCTTGCACCATCCACCTGCGTGACGACGACAATCAGCCTCAGCCTGCCTCTTCGGTCGTCCGAGAAGGCGATCCCCAGACAGCCGAGCTCGAGCGATGTCGTTCAGTTGGATACGAGCAAAAAGACAGACTTGCCGAATGCCGAAAGGTTTGGGCGGAACAGCGCCGCCACTTCCTAAGGCAGAACATCGACACTCCGCGCAATCCCGCCCGGCCCGATCCAGACGCCACACCGCCTGCGTCCGTCAAGGATCAGAGCCGTTTGCCGCCCGGTTTGTTTCCGGCACCTCAGCCGACGGAGCGATAGATGGGTGGTACAGGCATCATCGACCAGTTTCTGGAAACATTCACCCGCTATATCGACTCTGGCTTCGGCCTGGTGGGAAATGAGGTCGGACATCTCGCGTCCACGCTTGTTGCCATCGACATCACGCTGGCGGGATTGTTCTGGGTCTGGAGCTCCGATGAGGACATGATCGCTCGGCTGGTCAAGAAGACCTTGTTTGTCGGCGTCTTCGCTTTCCTCATCGGGAACTGGAATGGCCTGGCCCGCATCGTCTTCGAGAGCTTTGCCAGTCTGGGGTTGAGGGCCTCTGGCACGGGCTTGTCGTCCGCAGATTTCTTGAGGCCAGGACGGATCGCCCAGGTCGGCCTGGATGCCGGACGGCCGATCCTTGAATCGATTTCGGGGCTGATGGGCTACGTCAGCTTCTTCGAGAATTTTGTACAGATCGTGGTGCTGCTGTTTGCCTGGATCGTCGTGCTGCTGACGTTCTTCATCCTCGCCATCCAGCTCTTTATCACCTTGATCGAGTTCAAGCTGACGACCCTGGCCGGTTTCGTGCTGATTCCGTTCGGCCTGTTTGGGAAGACCGCCTTCGCAGCCGAGCGCGTACTCGGAAACGTCATCTCGTCCGGCGTCAAGGTATTGGTGCTTGCCGTCATCGTTGGGATCGGATCGACCCTGTTCTCCCAGTTCACCTCGGGGTCCGGCGGTAACCAGCCGACTATCGAAAATGCGATGGCACTGGTGCTCGCGGCCCTCTCGTTGCTTGGCCTCGGTATCTTCGGGCCGGGAATTGCCAACGGCATTGTATCTGGCGGTCCGCAACTTGGGGCCGGTGCGGCCGTCGGAACCACGATGGCCGCAGGTGGTGTGGTTGCCGCCGGAGCAGCACTCGCAGCAGGCGGGGCTGCTCTCACCGGCAGCATGGTTGGAGGCGCGGCGAGGGGAGGCAGCGCGCTCATAGGCGGCGCGGCATCCGCCTTTCGGACGGGCGCGCAGACCGGGGAGGCGGGCGCCACTTCGGCAGCGAGTCCCCTGCGATCGCTGGCCGCCCGCTTTGGCAGATCAAATGCCGCGGGCGATGAAGCCGGCGGCGCGGATGCGTCATCTGGAGGCGCACCCGCCTGGGTTCGCCGCATGAAACGTGGACAGGCTGTCAGTCATGGTGTCTCGGCGACGACGCAGGCGCTGCGGTCCGGGGATCGCGGCGGAGGTGGGGCCTCCGTCGATCTCAAGGATTCAGAGCGCTGAGGTCAGCACCGTCGGAGCACCTCTCAGAACTCTTCAAACGTACCAAACGCTACTCACGCCCGATTTCTCGTACGTCGAGGTCAACATGTTCAAACGATCGGCCGTTCATTATGGCCGCACACCTCAGCCGGTTACGCCTTACCAAAAAGCCGCGCAGGTTTGGGATGACCGGATCGGCTCGGCGCGTGTCCAGGCCAGGAATTGGCGCTTGATGGCCTTTGGTTGTCTGTTCCTCTCTGCCGGCTTCGCCGCTGCTCTCGTCTGGCAGTCAGCACAGGGGTCCATTACGCCTTGGGTCGTTGAAGTCGATCGCCTCGGCGAAGCAAAGGCGGTCGCGCCAGCAAATTCGACCTACAAGGCAACCGACCCGCAAATTGGCTTCCATCTCGCCCGCTTCATCGAACATGTCCGCGGCCTCCCGATGGACGCCATCGTGCTACGCGAGGATTGGCTTCGGGCGTATGATTTCACGACCGATCGCGGTGCCGCCGCGCTGAACGACTACGCCCGCAACAACGATCCCTTCACAAAAGTCGGGAAGATCCAGGTCGCCGTCGAAGTATCCAGTGTCATCAGAGCTTCGCCCGACAGCTTCCGTATCGCCTGGATCGAACGCCGCTACGAGAATGGTCAGCTTGCCGCGACCGAGCGGTGGAGCGCCATCGTCAGCGTTGTCGTGGAACCGCCGCGCGACATCGATCGGCTGCGCAAGAACCCTCTCGGCATCTACGTCAACGCCATCAACTGGTCCAAGGAGTTTTGACAGTGATGCCGACAAATCAACGTTCACTGCGAATGAAAACGGGGAGTGGATTTCCGGCTCTCCTGATTTGCGCCTGTGCCCTTGCTGGGTGCACGACATTCAAGCCGCCGCAGATCAGCTATGACGACGAAATCCCGCCGCTGCCCAGTCAACCGGCGCTTGCAGACGATCGGCCGCGCTCCCTTCACGTCCCACCCGCTTGGACGCCGGCACGGGGCGGCAAGGAGAAGGAAGCCGAAGCCCCCGTTGAACGGATCGAAAGCGCCAACGATGCGGCCCGCGTACAGCCTCGGAAGGCGGGGTATTTCAACGCTGTGCAGGTGTTTCCATATAGCCCAGGCGCGCTCTATCAAATCTATGCGGCGCCAGGACAGATCACGGACATTGCCTTGGAGCCAGGTGAGAAATTGATCGGCTCCGGACCCATCTCCGCGGGCGACACGGTGCGCTGGGTGGTCGGAGATACCGAGAGCGGCAGCGGTGACATCCGGCGGGTCCATATCATGGTCAAGCCGACTCGAGCGGCCATCGAAACCAACCTCGTTCTCAACACCGATCGGCGGACGTATCTGATCGAGCTGCGCTCGCGTGAAAAATCATACATGCCATCGGTCTCCTGGTTCTATCCTGAAGACCGAGCCGCGCGCGGTCGTGCGCTTCCGCCAAAACCCTTCATTCCGGATCCTGCCCAACGGCGCTATCGATACACCTTCGAGGGCGACAATCCTCCCTGGCGCCCCGTCAGCGCCTTTGACGATGGCCGCAAGGTCTACATCGAGTTCTCGCCGGGCATCGGGCAGGGCGAAATGCCTCCGCTGTTCGTCATTAACTCCGACGGCAAGCCGGGTCTCGTCAACTACCGGGCATTCGGCAACGTCCTGATTGTCGACCGGTTGTTCGCGGCCGCCGAACTGCGGCTGGGGGGCGAGGAACAGCAAAAGGTCCGCATCATCAGAACCGATGGGAGATCTTGATGAGCAACACCGAACAGGAGGCCACAAACCGGACGGGTGCTCCGCCGGCGCTCGAGACAGAAACGAGTTCTTTTCGGTTGCGGCCGGAGCGCCCGCACGTCACGCGGCTCTCGCGCAAAGCACTGATCGGGGGCACGGCGCTGGTGCTGATCCTCTTGACCGCTGCCGTTTTCCTGGCGCTGCAAACACGCGAGAAGCGGGCTCCCGCCCCGGACGAACTCTACTCAACCGATCACCACAATGTGGCGGACAAGCTTGCGAGCTTGCCAAAGGACTACGGTTCAATTCCCCCGGACGTGCCACGACTAGGGCCGCCTTTGCCAGGTGATCTAGGCCGTCCAATTGTCGCGGCACAGGCCCAAAACGGCCCGCTAGCGGTTGACGCCGAGCAACAACGAGCAAGCCAGGAAAGTGAAGCTGCACGAACCAGCAAAGTTTTTGCCAATACGGTGACCCGACCATCGCCTGGCCAAGCGGCGCCAGCCGAGACCTCGCCAACGGGAGCCACTTCAACTGACGACGCATTTGCCCAGAACGGTCAAGACCGTAAACTCGCGTTCGTCAATGCTTTGATCGATCGACGCACCACTAGTCCTGACCGTTTGGCCAAGCCGGCTTCGCCATTCGTAATTCAGGCCGGGACCATCATTCCGGCGGCACTCATCACTGGGATCCGCTCCGATTTGCCGGGCCAGATCATCGCGCAGGTAACCGAAAATATTTTTGACACGCCGACCGGTCGGGCTCGTCTTGTCCCGCAGGGAGCGCGCTTGATCGGTCTCTATGATAGCCGAGTATCGTTTGGACAGTCGCGCGTCCTTCTGGTCTGGACGAGGCTGATCATGCCGAATGGTCGCTCTATCGTACTCGAAAGACAGACGGGGGCAGACACCGCGGGGTATTCCGGCCTTGAGGATGAGGTCGACAACCATTGGAAGGAGTTGCTCGGAGCAGCGGCCTTATCGACATTACTCGGTGTGGGTTCAGAGCTTGGATCTGGCGCCGACGCTGGATCCAGCACGGCCGTTCTTCAGGCGCTCCGGCATGGGGCCGCCAATTCTCTCAATCAGACCGGACAGCAAGTGGTCCGACGGAACCTCAACATTCAACCGACGCTCACAATCCGGCCAGGTTTCCCTGTGCGTGTCATCGTCAACCGTGACTTGATGCTTGAGCCATACAAAGGATAGGGAGTACACATGGCGAAACTCAAGCTCGGTGCCATCGCGGACGATAAACCCGTGAAGTTGACGATCGAACTTCCGGCAGCCGTACATCGCGATCTGCTTGCTTACGCTGAAATCCTCGCGCGCGAGAGCGGCCAGTCTGCGTATGATCCGGTAAAGCTGATCGCACCAATGTTGGCGCGATTCATGGCGACGGATCGCGCTTTTGCAAGATCACGAAAGACGCCTTACGGAGCCACCGGACCGAGGGGATAGCGCTCGCCAAGCAATTTCAGGAGGTTTTGGAGAGCAGGGTTTTCGTTGTCCGCTCGCCAAACCGCTGAAAAGCCGATGCGGCTCGACCCCGTTCCGTCGCGCAACTCCCGATAAACTAGACCGGAAAAATTGGCCCCGATATCGGACTCCAGCACGAGACTGATGCCGAACCCCACGGCGATCAAGCTCTTGATGACCCCGCGGCTGACGTCATGACGTTCGATCCGCGGTCGGTCATCGGGAGAGATTAGCTTTGCGTTCAAGAGATCCTCAAGCTCGCGCCCTGGATCGTAGTGGCTGAGCAAAACAGTCTGATTCCGTAGATCCGTCCAGTAGATGACTTCGCGCGCAGCCAAAGGATGCTCACTCGGCAGAACGGCCAGAATTCGTTCACTCCAGAGTGGCGTTGTTTTGCTATCGAGGGCTTGCGGGTCGCCCGTTAGGATGCTCACGTCAATGACACTGTTGCGGAGCGCGGTTGTGAGCCGCGTTCTCGACCTCTCGACGGTTACAAGCTCAACGTGCGGAAAAAGCTTCTTGAAGTCGAGTAATGTTGCGCGCAGATTGCCTGCCGTCAGCGAAGTACAGAACCCGATGACGAGACGACCCGCTTCGCCAGACCCGTGCGCTCTTGTTGATGCAGTCAGCGCCTCGACTTGTTCAAGTATCGAGCGCGTCATGCGCAGAAAGTGACGACCTGCCGGCGTTGCTCGAACGCCACCGCTTGACCGCTCAAAGATGACAACGCCAATCGAGTGCTCAAGGAGCTGGACAGAACGACTGAGTGTCGATTGCTTGATCGACAATGCATGGGCAGCTTGCCGAAAACTCCCGTAATCTTCGGCAGCGATCGCGTGTTGGAGTTGGCTGAAGACAACGGTCAGGCGTCGGCCTCCGACAGGTGGACCGGCAAAATTCGTATCGTCCATATGAGCGACACCTTCATGCTCAAGTTGCGTCGAGTTAGATCGTGCAAAACATTAAGACAATTGTTGGTTGTAAGATGACGCGGCTTGCTCCGTGAACAACCGAGCCACGACGCTCCAAGCAAGGCAGAGTATTGCTCGAATCGGCGAATTGTGAAGCGACCGAGTCTAGAAATCCACGAGCGTTACCCGCAGACAGTTCGGAGAAAATCTCGTCCAACCGTCGTTGCTTGCACCCCGCCGCTGGATCGCTCGAAGTCGGTCATACCGAGTGAATGTTCGAGCTGGCTAATGCAACGGCTAAGCGCGGATTGCCGAAGCATCAAGACTTCGGACACGCGCCGAAAGCTACCGTGACCCGCTGCTGCCACAGCGTATCGAATACTCTGCAGATCAACGTCGGACGTTTGACTAGGACTAGGTTTTCTGTGGGATAATATTCGCTGACCATTCTTGCCGCTACTGAACATTCGTGCCATTAGAGGACGCTTCAACTCACCCACTCTTGCGCTACGGCGGCCTGGTGTCTGCAGCGCTCGGGAGCCCCGAGAAGCTGCCGGTTGAACGCAATGCGCTTGAACCAGTAATGAAGGCCGAGCAGGTCCGTAAATCCGATGCCGCCGTGAATCTCGGTCGCCAGACGGGAGATTTCGCGGCCGGCATCACCTAGATGCGCCTTTGCCTGCAGCGCGGCAACGCGAGCTTCCTCAGGAGACCCATCCTGAGCGTGAGCCGCGTACCACACCAGCGAGCGGCACGGCTCGAGCATGGTGATGATGTCGGCGAGCGTATGCTTGACGGCTTGAAACGAGCCGATCACGCGGTCGAATTGCACCCGCTCCTTGGAATAGAGCAGCGCCTTGTCAAACATGGACTGCGCCGCCCCTAGCGTGTCGGCCGCGAGCATGACGCGGCCAGCGTCGAGCACGGCGGTCGCCGCTGCCTTCGGATCGTTGGCGGCGCCAAGGATCTCAACCCCCGCATCATGCAGTACCAAAGCCGTCAACGGTCGTGTGCGATCAAGACTGCGATGCGTGCTTACGCTGACACCGGGTTCCCCGACCGCGGCGAACAGGCCGGCACGGCCGTCATCAAGGTAGACAATGAAATGCGTCGCGTTTCCGCCATCGAGCACACCCGTTACGCATCCGGACAGCATATTTCCGGCGAGGCGGACAGCCGCCTCGCCGGTCTGCCCCGACATGCCGGCGAACCCGACCCCGATCCGGACTTCGCCGCTTGCGATCCGCGGCAGCCATGCTTTCTGCTGGGCGCGGTCGCCACTGGCAATCAGGGCGAGGGGGGCCATGACCAGCGCAGCCGCGAATGGCGTCGGTGTCGCGTGATATCCAAGCGCCTCCGCGGCAACAGCCGCATCAAGCAGCGAGAGGCCCAGACCCCCAAAGTCCTCGGGGACCATGATGCCCATGATGCCCTGTTCCGTGAGGCCCGACCATAGTTCACCATCGAAGCCCAAGCCGCCCTCCGCGATCTTGCGCAACTTGCTCATGGGCAGTCTTTGGTCCAGAAATCCGCGCAAGGAATCCGCTAGCATCAATTGCTCTTCGCTGAGGCCGAACTCCATGCTTATCCTCTGACGGTTGGCGGGGCGGATTTCGGCTCGCGCGGCAGACCCAGTCCGCGCTCGCCGATGATGTTTTTCTGGATATTCGATGAGCCGCCACCGATGATGAGGCCGATGTCGTACATGTTATCTATCTGCCAGGTGGTGGCTTCGTCGTCTTCCGCCGCTTCGCCGACCGGTTCGTAAGCGAGCCCCGCCGCGCCGAGCACGTCAACGACCAGCGATGACAGCCGATACGCAATCATCGTCCCGTTCAGTTTGACGATCAGGCGTTTGACCTCCGAATCCTCTCCCTTCGCCTGCTCGGTCATTAATCGAAGACCGTGGTATTTCGAGGCCATCACCTCGCCCTGGAGTTTGAGCAATCGCTCGCGATACTCGGGGATGTCGATGAATCGGCAGCCATCGAGCGTCGTTTTTTTCATCAATTCGACAGCCCTCGCCAGACGGTAGGTCAGCTTGTTGGCGTCGCCGAGCAGCATCCGTTCGTACTTCAAGGTGACATTGGCGACATGCCAGCCGTCGCCGCGTCCCATCACAATCTGGTCGGTTGGCACGCGGACATCCGTGAAGAACGTCTCGTTGAACTCGGCGCGGCCGGTCATCGTGACCAATGGGCGCACCTCAATGCCAGGCGCATTCATGGGGACAAGAAGGTAGGACAGCCCATCGTGCTTGCTCTTGTCGAGCTCAGTACGGCAGAGGAGGAACATCATGTCGGCGTAGTGGGCAGAACTCGTCCAGATTTTCTGGCCATTGACGATGAATTGGCTATCCTCGACACGGGCGCTGGTTTTGGCGGCGGCAAGGTCGGAGCCCGAACCGGGCTCCGAATAGCCCTGGCACCAAATGATGTCACCGCGGATGGTAGGCCCGATCCATTGAATGCACTGCTCCTTCGTTCCGACCTCGAGCAATGTCGGCACCAGCATGGAAATGCCCTGGTTCATGATGCCCGGAGACACGCCCGCGTTCGAGAATTCTTCGGCGATGATCGCCAATTCCAGGATGTCGACCGGCAGGCCGAAGCCGCCATATTCGCGGGGAATGTTGCGGGCAAAATAACCGCGCTCCAGCAGAAGCTTCTGCCAATCCAGGGCTCGCGCGTCAGGCCGCTTCCGTCCGCCCCCCGTTTTCGGCGAAAGGTGGCCGTATTTCTTTACGAAGCCGCGCGCTTCCTCCTGGAGGGCGCGATGTCGGGCGCTGTAGCGGAGGTCCATAGAGACGCTCTTTCCCAGGCGCGGTTTGTGCCTGTTACTCTACACGGAAAGGACTAGCCACGGTCGATTGACCGCGCTACGGATTAAATCTAACATCTGTTCGAAATAGTCGTGCCTTGGGCGGCCGGCGTCAAGTAGAAAGCTTGAATGATTGTTCCGTCGTCACGGAAATCGTTCAGGGGTTGCGAGCCTCCGTGGGAGCTTTGCCTATGTCACTGAAAGAAAAGGCCGCCATCACTGGCGTGGGAGAGACCGAGTACACGCGCATGTCGGGCAAGAGCATACTTGCGCTTCAGCTCGAGGCTTCGTTGAATGCGATTGCGGATGCGGGGCTCAGTCCCAAGGAAATCGACGGCATTATTCCATACTCGAATTCGCCGGTCGTAGCCGAAGACTTTGTCACGAATTTCGGTATATCCGACCTGCGCTTTTCGGCCACTGCGCCGCTCGGCGGAGCCAGCTGCGTCGCGGCCATACAATGTGCGCTGCTCGCGATCAGCGGCGGCGTGTGCAGCAACGTGCTGATCCCGATCGGTCGTAACGGCTCGTCTGCGGGTCGCATCGGCACGCGCGTTCAGCAAATGCCCCAGTTCAAGGTCGTTGGTGAGCATGAGATGCCGGTCGGCGCGATCGCCCCGGCACAGCTATATGCGCCGATGGCCCGTCGCCATATGGAACTGTTCGGCACGACGAGCTCGCAGCTTGGCGAAATCGCCGTGTCTACCCGTCACAACGCAATTCTCAATGGCCATGGGATGATGACGAAGCCGCTGACCCTTGAGGATCACCAGACGTCACGCATGATCTCCGATCCTTTGAGACTTTATGATTGCAGCCTGGAAAGCGACGGCGGCGCGGCGATCGTGGTCAGTGGCGCGGACCGGGCAAATGATCTTCGCAAACCACCGGTCTACGTCATGGGGGTCGCCGAAGGCCATCCGGATTCACCGAGCGTCATCACGCAACGCCCGGATATGACGCGCCTCGGGATCGCGAAGGCTGCGCCGAAGGCGTTTGCCATGGCCGGTGTTTCGCCTGGAGATATTGACGTTGCCGAGATTTACGACTGCTTCACCTACATCGTGCTGTGTCAACTTGAAGACCTCGGCTTTTGCAAGAAAGGCGAGGGCGGTCCGTTTGTTGCGAGCGGAGCGATTCGGCTTGGAGGAAAATTGCCGATCAACACCCACGGCGGACTGCTTTCTCAGGCGCATATGGTCGGCATGAACCACATTGTTGAACTTGTGCGTCAACTCAGAGGCGAGGCCGGCAAGGCACAAGTTAGGGGAGCCGAGATCGGCCTTGTGACTGGATACGGCGATATGGGCGACGGATCCGTCGCGATCATGCGCAAAGGATGATCGCAATGACTGCGGAGACCTACCTCAAGCCCGTTCCTGAGCCGACCCATGAGTCGAAGCCCTATTGGGATGGCCTCCAAAATGGACGGCTGCTCCTTCAGAAATGCGGGCAATGCGGAAAAATCCGTCACTATCCAAGGCCGGTTTGTGACGTCTGTTATTCGTTTGAAGTGAAATGGATCGAGGCCTCGGGCCGGGGAACGGTCCACAGCTGGACCATCACCCATCACGCCTTCAATCCCGGGTTCAAGCTCGATTTACCTTACATTCTGGCCACTATCGACCTCGAGGAGGGCGTACGGATGCAAGTCCCTCTTCGCGGCGCCAGGGAGACGGACGTCAAACTTGGGCTGCCGGTTCGTGTCATTTTCGAACAGGCCAAGCCCGATCTGGTGACTCCCGCCTGTGTAACCGCGTCGTGACCATCACCACCCGGAGCGGCATCAAGATGAACGTGGACATTGACGCACTGCGCAAGCACATCGGGACGAAAATCGTCGAGCACGATGTCGCCACCCAGGCGCCGCTGCGCGGACTTGCGGTGACCTTCGATCGGCAGGACCAGATTCCAGGGCCCGGGGATCCGATCCAGCCGGGGTGGCATCTGGTGTATTTCATGCCGCTGTCGCCCAAGGCTACTCTCGGTGACGATGGGTTGCCGATCTCTGGCGGCGTTCTGCCGCCGATGCCGTTTCCACGGCGGATGTATGCGGGAACCGAACTGACCTTCCACGATCCGATCCGCCTCGGCGATGCGCTCAAGCGCGAGACGGAGTTCACCGATGTCTCGCTACGGTCGGGCGGTACCGGAGCGTTGATATTCGCGACGCAGACCCGTCGCATTTTCACGCCTCGCGGCCTTTCGATTGTAGAACAAAATCACACAGTGTTCCGCGAAGAAGTGAAGCCTGGAGAGAAGAGCGTCACACCGAAAAGGAACAAGCCGCCAGCCGATACACCGTGGCGCCGAACGATTACGACGGACCCGGTTTCCTTGTTCCGCTATTCCGCGCTGACTTTCAACCCGCACCGCATTCATTACGACCGGGACTATGCGATGCGCGTCGAAGGTTATCCCGGCCTTGTCGTGCATGGACCCTACTCGCAGCAGTGCCTGATCGACCTTGCGCGCGATCACGCTCCGGAAAAAACGCTAAAATCGTTTTCGCAGCGCGCCCGTGCACCACTGTTCGACACGGCGCCTTTCAGCGTCGTTGGCCGCGCCGTTGACGGCGAAAAAGGAGCGGAGCTGTGGGCCCTCACACCGGAGGGAACCATCGCCATGGAAGTCACAATACGATACGCGTGAGAACAATGGTTAATGAAAAAGTTGTTTTGACGGATATCAATGATTGTGGCCAATCATCGCTTCTGTGTAAGCAGTTATGCCCCGAAGCGCGCGTCAGCTTAAAGAAGCTCCGCCGCAAAGCTGATGATGTTTAAGCAGCCATGTGGGTTGACTTCACGATAGACGATCTGGCGATCCTTCAGGCTCAGCTACGGCTGCTCATGGCGCAACCCGCGAGTGTAGATCGTGCGGCCGACGAGTGGGATCAAAAGAGCGCAGGACGGGCAATTTGAGAATGATCGCTTCTAGGGTTGGCAAAATTGCGACGTTGACGTCGGACAACGTGAATAGCTGCGCTCCGCTTCTGCATTTCGCACATGCGACCGGCTTCAATGCGGAAACGTATCGACGCTTTCTGGAGCAGCTATCAGCAAGCTTCCGTGTCGTCGCGTCCGACGCGCGTGGACATGGACGCACCACATTGCCAGCAATTCCGGAAAGGCTAACAAGTTGGGAGACCTATGAATTGGATCTTGAGGAGCTTCTTGGCGTTTACAAGGAGCCTGCCTTCCTCGTGGGTCATTCGATCGGTGCAACCGTCAGTGTGATGCTGGCGGCCCGACGGCCAGACTTGGTGCTCGGGGTGGGCTTGCTCGAGCCGTCATTTGTCCCGTTCGAGAGGGCGTATCGAGTTGCGAGCGAGCGGCGGGAGGGGCGCATCGTGGACTTCGATATTGCAATCCAGGCGCGCAAGCGCCGATCGACATGGGCGTCCCTGCCGGAGATCCGCGAGTCTTATGCAAAGAAAGCAATGTTCGCCACTTGGCAAGACGGATTTCTTGAAGATTATCTTGAGGGTGGGTTGGTATTCCTAGCTAACGATCAAATCCGGCTGGCGTGTAATCCATCCTGGGAAGCTGCAACCTTCCAGGCCGCGACGACCGATTTTTGGGACATTCTTCCACGTTACAAAGGCAAGTTACTGTTGGCCTACGGCTCGCGATTTAGCACTGTAAGTGATGTCGATGCGAAGAAGATTGTCGAACTTGCACCTCAAACTCGCGTATTCAATTTTCCGGAGAATAGCCATTTTCTTCCAATGGAACGGCCAGAAGCACTATCTCGGCTGATTATGAGTGAGTTTGATAATTCCTAGCGTGGCTATCGCCGCGGATCGATTGAGCGATTTTACTGTTGCGCCGGCGCGACGATTGCCATGAGGCCGCCCAACGTGATTGCGCGCGACTGGATCGTGGCGCCAAGCATCGGTTGTTCAGCGGAAAACATGCGGCGCCATTCCATTGGAAATCACGGAGACGACCCGGGAATCAATCGCGGAAAAGTGGACATTGACGATAACTGCTTCCAACCCACATAACAGCCATGTGTTGATCACTCTTCAGACTACTGGGACACGTTTGGCGGCGACGGCGGCCGGTGAAATGACGTCGATGTCGATCGGCACCCGCCAGCGCTCGGTGTAGCGCACCTGGGGCGCCGCGTTGCTGGCCGGTGCGCCTTCCAGCACAAAGCCATCGAAGCCGGCACTCATCACCTCGTTGCATTTCTGCACATAGACCGGGAAGCCGCCGATATACGGCATGAAGACGCGCGGCCGGCCGGGGATGTTGGTGCCGACATACCAGGAGCTGCAGGTCGATCGCAGCGAAACAGTCGATACGTCAGTGACGTGCTCGACCCAGGCGTCCTCGTCCTCGCGCTTCGGCTCGATGGTCGCGGCCCCGACGTCGCGCATGTGGGCCATGCAGTCGGCCAGCCAGTCGACATGCTGCTCAATCGCCTGGATCATGCTGGCGAGCACTGAGGGACTACCGGGACCGGTGATCGTGAACAAATTGGGGAAGCCGGCGGAGGCGATCCCGAGGTAGGCGCGCGGGCCGGCGCGCCACTTCTCGGTCAGCGTCAAACCTTTGCGGCCGGTGATCGCAATCTTGTCGAACGAACCCGTCATCGCGGCAAAGCCGGTGGCGCAGACGGCGGTGTCCAGTGGATACGCGACCCCGTCGACCTCGATGCCGTCAGGCGTGAAGCGTTCGATCGGCGTCTTGGACACGTCGACCAGTTTGACGTGCTCCAGATTGTAGGTCTCGAAGTAGGAAGTATCGACGCAGAGCCGCTTGCAGCAGAACACGTTGTCCGGACACAGCAGGTCGGCCGTCGCCGGGTCCTTCACGATGCCGCGAATCTTGCGGCGGGCGAAGTCGGCGATGGTGTCGTTGGCGGCCTTCTCGAACAGCAGATCGCCGAAGGCGCCGAGGAAGGGCAGGCCGCCGCGGGTCCAGGCTTCCTCGTATTGCCGTTCGCGCTCTTCGGGTGCAGCCTCCAGCGCCGGCTTCATGTTGAAAGGAAAATAGAAGCCGGTCGGGCGTCCGCGTGCCTTGGCCCGCAACGCCGGATAATCCGCCTTGGCCGCCTGCAAATATTCAGACGTCAGGCTCTCGTTGCGCGCCGGCACGGACCACGTCGCCGTGCGCTGGAATACCGTGAGGTGCGCCGCCTGCTGCGCGATGATTGGGATCGACTGAATCGCCGAGGAGCCGGTGCCGATCACGCCGACCCGCAATCCTGTAAAGTCGACGCCTTCATGCGGCCATTCGCCGGTGTGGTAGATCGGACCGCGAAAGTTCTTCATGCCCCTGAAGTTTGGCCGGTTCGGTGCCGACAGGCAGCCGACCGCCATGATGCAGAATCTGGCCAAAACCCTGTCGCCGCGGTTGGTCTCGATCAGCCAGCACCCGGCGTCTTCGTCGAACGTCGCCGCGGTGACACGCGTGTCGAACACGATATCCCGGCGCAGGTCGAAACGATCGGCAACGTGGTTGGCGTAGGAAAGGATCTCGGCCTGCGGCGCGTATTTCTCCGACCAGTTCCACTCCTGGTCCAGCTCCTCGGAGAAGGAGAATGAGTACTGCATACTCTCGACGTCGCAGCGTGCACCTGGATAGCGGTTCCAATACCAGGTGCCACCCACGCCACTGCCGGCCTCGAAGACCCGTGCCGAGAAGCTAAGCCCGCGCAGGCGATGCAGCATGTACATCCCGGCAAAGCCCGCACCCACGATAACAGCGTCGAAAACCGCTCCCATTTCGCCTGGGCGCTCTTGTCGCGTTGTGTTGTCGGCAATCATGACTCGTGTCGTCTCCTTTGCAGGTCGACTAAGCTAATCGAGATAAGTTCGTTCTCCGCAGGCGCCAGAGGGTTCGCAAATAAAGCCCGAGAAATGCATCTCGTACCCCGGCTCGCCTATTAAGTCCTGAGTCTTATATTTTGGTAGGCGGGCAGGGCAATCCACCAGTGGCCGAAGCTGGTACATGGCGGATCGAAACGCAGAGCTGGCTAGCTATATGCCGCAGGCGGACGGCATCGGAGATATTTGCAATGGAATGGAATCAGCGCCAACTTGGCCGGCAACGTCGGTAAATCGACTTCGCCGGCCAGAGACAGTTCATTTTTGCGTCTCAGATTTGGCGAAGTCCGCCGACTGTTCCTTCACTACGCTCCAAACCTCGTCTTGAAAGCCAGCGATCCAATCGGTTTGTGCAACCCATTTCTCTCCATCCCACATTTCAATGCGTGTCTTGCCGCCGCCGCCATGATCCTGTGCCGTGACTGTAATAGGTGCAATCAGCCCGTTAGCATCGTAATTTTTCAGACTCTCAAGACCAGTCTTAATTTTATCGGGTGTTAGCGGCCAGCCGCCATTCTTGATCGCAAGCCGTGCGCCTTCGAATGCGATCGAGTAGATCGCAAGACCAGTGTTGTAATAGACGTCCTCGGTAAATTTGCGATCACCGTTGCCTTTGCCCCTGTCGTAAAGCTCCTTGATAATCTGCTGAACCAACGGCTGATTTGAACCGCCGGCGACGTTGGTGCCGCGTTTCAATCCCTTGGCGACATCCGGCCCGATATTCTTGATATCGACCTCGTTGAGCCAATTAACGGCGATGTATTTTTCAATCGGGATTCCATTGCGCTTCATCTCGCGTGACGCGATCACATGCATGTTCGATAGGCTCCAGCTGACGATCCAGTCTGGGCTGAAGCGACGGATCTGAGTCCAGGCCGAGGCCTGATCGTTGCCGGGAAGGGGATACGGGAACAGCTGCAGATCGAAGCCTTCCTT
>JAGVII010000873.1 GCA_020056155.1 Afipia sp. | reverse complement strand
TTCATCGGGACATCCAATGCATAGACGAAACCGGTCGTTTCATAGGCCAGTTGAACGTCGCCGCTTAATTGCTTGCCAGGGGTCTCGATCAGGCGGGTCCCGAAGCTTCGCCGGGTCGGTGCGTGAACCGGTGGGCCATCTTTTTCGGTCCAGGTCAGCCGGAGCCGCTGTCTCTCCGCGTCGATCGCCCATGCAATCGTGATACGCCCCGTGGGTGCCGATAACGCGCCAAATTTCGTGGTGTTGGTGCAGAGCTCGTTGAGCGTCATCGCTAACGCAATCACGGCGCCGGAGGTGATCCTGATATCGGGGCCTTCTATCGAAAATTTTCCGGCGGCCTGGCTGTCATAGGGTTCGGTCGCGCCGCCGACAATGTTCGCAAGACTGGCGCTGGTCCATCTGGCTTGCAGCAGCAGATCATGCGCCCGCCCCAGAGCATTCAATCGGCCTTCGATGGCCTGCTGTCCGTGTTCAATACTTGTTGCGTTGCGCAGGCTCTGGGACGCAATGGCGCTGACCGTTGCCAGAGTGTTTTTGATGCGGTGGTGCAATTCTTCCAAAATGAGCTTCTGCAGCTTGTCGGCCGCCTCGCGCTCCTTGGCTTCGATTCCAGCCTGAGCTAGCAACTCTTTGGCATCGATACCTGCCTGCGCGAGGAGCAGGCGGAGGCTGTCATTTTCTGCTACCAGAAATTCTTGGGGGAACATGGTACCAGCCATCAATAACTTAGTCCTCGATTGGACATCCAATTCAATCTCCACCGCTGATCTGCATGGTCGTGCTGTCGGCTGGTATGAGGCCAATCAGCCGTGTCCAATCATCTCTCGTAATTCTGCAATCATCTGTTTTGCCTCCAGCGGCTTTCCAAAGAAACGACTGTTGGTGGGTATATCGCTTTGAGACAATTTCAGTTGTCCAGACACCAAAATGATCCTGATAGTTGGCCAACGAGCATGAACCGCACGAGCGAGTTTCAGCCCGTCCATGCTGCCAGGCATCTGAATGTCGGTAAAGAGCAGCGCAATGTCGGACCGAGCTTCGAGAATGGCAAACGCTTCGTCTGCGTTTATCGCTTCGATGGGGGTGAAACCGGCGTCTTCGACGATGTCGAGCGCACGCATACGCAACATCATCTCGTCTTCCACAACTAGAACAGCGGGTGAGTATGCGGGGGGTTGGCCTAAAGCCACGATTACCTGGCGCTTTAATAGATGGAGCCAAAAGATTAGCCCGTGCCACGTGCTCGATATGGCTGCGAACATCCGGACAACGCCTGCCGGTCTGAACATATCCCCACTATGGCAGAAAAATCGAAAAGAAAGGGTGTTTTCGACGTGATACGCAGCAAAACAACGCTTTCGTTATTTGATCAGGTTCCGCGGAAGGCTTGCGGGTGATTAAAGCGTTAGGCGAACATTCTGCTTCTCACCGGTCGCCGCGATTCTAAGCTGCTCGTTGACCGGCGAGCATTGTCATCTGCCAAGTACGAGATTTTGTCAGGCCCAAATGGGTGGCTATTGCTTGATATTACGCGCACGGTGCCCTTCGACCGTTGTATAATGCCGAATTGTACGCAACTAGAGCGTAATACGTCACATTTGATATCAAATGGCGATCACTGACCAATCAAAGCAGCGCCGGCGGTCGAGAAGAAATCCGCTCCAAAGAATGAACCCCTCTTTACCCGATGGCCTAAAGGACTCTCATGGCGCGAGAAACGACGTACCTCGTGCAGGCGTTCAATGCAGGCAAGGGCAGCCACCTGAAAGCCGATACGCCGATTCCTTGCAGGTCGGCGGAAGGTGCACGTCGAACGGCGGAAAGCCTTGCGTTGACCAAAGCGGGCGTTGTCGCCTTCTCCACGAGTGCAGATGCTGAAATGGGTGACTACGATGACGAACCAACGGTAATCTTTAGGACTGGCCAATTGCCTGCTGCATTTGTCTGACACGATGAAGCTTTCCTATCAGCGGATTCAGAACCGATCTCCGTTGCCCTATCAGATCCGCTGGAGCCTGCGTTTGTCCGCCAATAAAATCTACCTTCCTATTGGAAATTCTTGGAATGAAGAACTCCCACGATTTCGAACAGAATGATTTTTCAATGGCGGTAAAGAGCAGAGATCCGCTTCCGAATGCCTGGCGGTGGGAGATTTATCGGGCCGGACGAAGGAGCCCGATCAAGCAGTCACCGGGGTTTTTCGCGAGTATGGCAATAGCTAGTATTGCAGAAAAAGCCGCCTTCAAAAGACTGATGGATGAACTCTATGCGTGATGACCGATGAAGATGATGCACCGCGCTATGGCTTAGAAAGGTCTATGCAAACGCTATCCGCAATTCTCTTTCAGAATGGGTTGCCCGATCTGCCAGTTTCGCTGATCGAGCCGCATCGTAACCATAAGGGCGTCTGGCGCATCAAGTTTTGCTACGAGTCAGTGCAACCGCTGTCTATGGACCCTGTGCAGGCGTCAAATTTGGTTGCTCTCCTGCAAGACATGGGTGAAGCGGATCTCGCTTTAGAAATTGACGACGCCGTCCAGAGAACGCGGCGACATGCGACGATGTAATCAAACCGCAAATGGCGTTGGATGTTAATTCAGTCGAATTTTCTGTTGCATAGGAACCCCGGGGAGGGTGGTGAAGCGGCCAACCCTCTCCGTCGTCTAAGGGGAATATCGCTAACTACGACTGAAACACTGGCTTTACATTTGAATGGGCAATGTAAGCCGGATGGTCTGCCTCGCAATTCGGCGGGACTGTCCCCATATGTCTAGCGGCTCGCCTTCTTTCGAAGGCATTGTCGCATGCACGAGTTCCAGCCTGTCTGCCGGGAAGGTCTATTCGTTTTGGAGCATAAGTTTATCGTTGGTCAGACCGTGGAGCTTATGCCGAGTTCGCTTCGGTGCGATTCTGGGGATATCAGAGTTCGATTGAATGCTCATTCTTTTGTGGCGGCGGGCGCTCTTAGACGAGTTCAGCCAGATTTACGGTCGGATGAAGCGGGCTTCCTTAATGCGTTCGATGCAGATCGAGATTTGATCTACAAGACTGCTGCTAAGGTGCATGCTCGCGGCCGTAAGGGATCTTACGAATTGGTCACTGCGGACTTTTGACATCACTCGATACTCCATTCGTCTGAATTGTATCCGCCGTCCGGCTCTCGCACTCGTTTCCAGATCGCCGATGCTTTGTGTTGCTTCGGTGAAAGGCGCGGTTGCACGGCAGCGGGTATTTTTTGTAGTCAGATTCGCTAAAAAGATTCAGTGCGCCGCTCCCGCGGAAGAAAGGTTGCTTTGAAGACATTTATTCGCCGCGTCTTCAGACGTGCGCAGCCGGAGTACCCGTGGGATAACCGCGAGCCCATTCGCGAAGAGCTCTTCAGCGTCGAGCGTATCGAGGAGCATGCACGAAGTCTCGCTATGGCGCAGTCCGTGGCGCGGCGCTCGCCGCGAGGCCATCCCCTGGCAGGCCGGCTGGCTGACAATGCTACGGCGTTGTTGGATGCTCATCGCAGG
>JAGVII010000360.1 GCA_020056155.1 Afipia sp. | reverse complement strand
TGCCACCCTGGCCGGGATCGAGAATGTCTTCGGGGGAAGGAAGGCGCGAGCGATAGAGCCGCGCCAGAGCGGCCGCGATATCCTCAGCCGATCGCTCGGCGAGCAGGGCGCGCGCCAATACAAGATCATCCTCGGTGGTCGCTTCGCCGAACAGGGCGTCTTGCAACATGCGTTGTTGATCGAGGGCGCGGATTTCCTCAACCGTTGGAGCCACTCCCCACACCGCATCGATGCCTGCGAGATTCAAGAGCAACTCGGCGCGACGCTTGCGCGCGGGAATCACCAGCATGACACTGATGCCCTTCTTGCCTGCCCGGCCGGTGCGACCCGAACGATGCTGCAACACTTCGGGATCGTTCGGCAGGTCAGCGTGAATGACGAGGCCGAGATTCGGCAGATCGATGCCACGCGCGGCGACGTCGGTGGCAACGCAAACCCGCGCGCGTCCGTCGCGCAGGGATTGCAGCGCCTTGGTGCGCTCGTTCTGGGTGAGTTCGCCCGACAGGGCCACCACGGAGAATCCGCGTTCAAGCAAGGCGGCCTGCAAATGGTTGACCGCGTTGCGGGTGTTGCAGAATACGATGGTGGTGGGTGATTCGAAAAACCGCAGCACGTTGACGACGGCATGTTCGACGTCGCCGGGCGCGATGCGGATGGCGCGGTACTCGATATCGGCATGGCCGCCGTCGCCGCCGGTCACTTCAACCCGGAAAGCATCCTGCTGGTATTGCTTCGCCATCGAGACGATGGTGCGCGGCAGGGTCGCCGAGAACAGCAATGTGCGCCGCGTGTCCGGCGTGGTCTTGAGAATGAATTCCATATCCTCGCGAAAGCCGAGATCGAGCATCTCATCGGCTTCGTCGAGCACGACGGCTTTCAGTTCGGAGACGTCGAGGCGTTTGCGGCGGATATGATCGCACAGCCGCCCCGGTGTGCCGACCACGATATGCGCGCCGGCTTCGAGTTCACGTTTCTCGCGTTGAGGGTCCATTCCGCCGACGCAGGAGACGACACGCGCACCCGCGTAAGCATAAAGCCATTCCAGTTCGCGATGAACCTGCAAGGCCAGTTCGCGGGTCGGCGCCACGATCAATGCGAGCGGCGAACTTGCTCTCGGCAAACGTTCGGTGTCGCCCATCATGTCGCTGGCGATCGCAAGCCCATAGGCGACGGTCTTGCCCGAGCCGGTCTGCGCCGACACCAGGAGATCGCGACCGACGGCATCGGGGGCGAGTACGGCGGTCTGGACCGGCGTTGCGTCGTGGTAGTTGCGCTCGGCCAAAGCACGAGCGAGCGGGGGGCTTGCAGACAGGGATTTCACGTTGAGACCTTGGTTGGCGTCACCGCCAGAAACGGCCGGTACGGATCGGCCACGCGCGCCCGGCGGGGGCGTGACCTGACTGATATCGGCGCGAGGATGAATTTGAAGTGCTTTAGGGCAAGTGCGGCGAAAGCACCAACAATTAGTGCGGTGCGGACACCTTTGATGTCCGTTTACGGCCGTTTTCGGACGGAAACGGGCTTTGGTGACCCGAAAACCCGTCAAATAGCGCAAATCAGCAAAAACGGCGCACATTGCTGCGCGCCGCCGTTGGTGGTTGGACGACCGTCAGCCTGCTGCGGCGACCGCGCGTTGCGCCATCACCTTGACGAGATTGGCTCGGTAGGGGGCCGAGCCGTGGATATCCGCCATCAGTCCGTCGGCGGAAATCGTCACGCCCTCAATGGCGTCTGCGGACCAGTTGGTCTTGAGCGCCGCCTCAATGGCGGGGACGCGCATCACGCCGTTCTGCGACGCGCCGGTCGCGGCGACACGAACGTCTCCCGACCTCAACTTGGCGACGAATACGCCGGTGAGTGCGAAGCGCGAGGCCGGGTGACGCATTTTCGCATAGGCCGCCTTGGCCGGAATCGGGAACGAGATTTCCGTGATGATCTCGCCGTCCTCCAGCGCGGTGGTGAACAGGCCCTGGAAGAAATCATCGGCCTTAATGCTGCGCTTGTTGGTTTTCACCGTCGC
>JAGVII010000536.1 GCA_020056155.1 Afipia sp. | reverse complement strand
GGTCGCAGGGCTCGGGCGCGGCGCGCGGGATCAGCCGCACCACGGACGACGTGACCTTGGGCGGCGGCACGAAGGCGCCGGGCGCGATGTCGAACAGGATCTTGGTTTCGGCGCGCCAGTTCGCCAGCACGCCGAGCCGCCCATAGGCCTCATCGTTCTCGCGGGCGACGATGCGTTCGGCGACCTCACGCTGGAACATCAGCACCATCATGTCGTACCATGGCGGCCACGGCTCGGCGCACAGCCAGTCGATCAGCAGGACGGTCGCGATGTTGTAGGGCAGGTTGGCGACAATCTTCGCGCGCTCGCCGTCGAGATGCGGGCGCGGATCGAATGTCGTGGCGTCGGCATTCACGATGGTGAGGCGGCTAGGGTAACGCTGGGCGATTTCTTCCAGCGCGGGGATCGCGCGCTCGTCGCGTTCCACCGCGATCACGCGCTTGACGCCCTGCGCGAGCAGGGCGCGCGTCAGCCCGCCGGGTCCGGGGCCGATTTCAACGATAGTGGCGTCTTGAAGCGGAGCGGCCGCACGTGCGATGCGTGACGTCAGGTTGAGATCGAGCAGGAAATTCTGGCCGAGCGATTTGCGCGCGGACAGCTCAAATCTGCGGATCACGTCGCTGAGCGGCGGCAGGTCGTCGATGGCGCTCATGCTTCGGATGCCGCTGCCATCCGTGCGGCAAGACGAAGCGCCGCGATCAGGCTGGACGGATTGGCCCGGCCGGTGCCCGCAATATCGAACGCGGTGCCGTGATCCGGTGAGGTACGGATGAAGGGTAGTCCCAGCGTAACGTTGACGCCATCGTCGAATGCGATGGTCTTGATCGGGATCAATGCCTGATCGTGATACATGCAGATCGCGCAGTCGTAGGTTTTTCGCGCGGCTTCATGGAACATGGTGTCGGCAGGAAGCGGGCCACGGACGTCGATGCCATCCTGCCGGAGCATGGCAACGGCCGGCGCGATGATCGATTGATCCTCAGTGCCGAGGGAGCCGTCCTCGCCGGCATGCGGATTGAGTCCGGATATCGCAAGGCGCGGACGGGCAATGCCAAGGCGAGCTTTCAGGTCCGCCGCAACGATGCGTGTGGTCCGGACAATCAGGTCGCTGGTGAGTTGCGTGATGGCGTCGCGCAGCGGCAGGTGGATCGTCACCGGAACGACAGCAAGCTCGGGCGACCACAGCATCATCACCGGATGCGGCACCGTGCCGTTCACCGCTGCGGAAAGCTGTGCGAGGAATTCGGTATGGCCGGGATGGGAAAAGCCCGCGCGATAGAGCACGCTCTTGGCGATCGGATTGGTCACCACCGCGCTGGCGCGTTCGGAGATCACGTCTGCGACGGCGTGGCGGATCGATGCGATGGCGGCCGGTGCGCTGCTGTCGTCGGGATGGCCGGGGCGTGCGGTCGCCGCGATTCCTGTTTTGACCATGGGAAGCGCGTCGGCGAAGAGCCCGGCGGCATCCCCGGCATTCGCATCGGCGACTGCGATGCTTACGCCCAGCATGCGGGCGCGCTCCGTGATGAACGCACTGTCGCCGATCAGGTAGAAAGCTGGAAGATCGAGTTCGCGGCGCTTCAGCCATGCCGCGATCGCGATATCGGGACCGATGCCTGCGGGCTCGCCGAGCGTCAGCGCCAACGCTTTGCTCATGGCGGTTCCGGTCATGGCAGCGCTGCCGCGGTCGGTCTCATTTGTTGCGTATCTCGATCATCGCGCCCTTGCGCACTTCCTGAAGATACGACTTGGACTTGGCTTCGTACTTCTGGTTGTAGATTTTCTCGCGTGCCGCGCGCTTGGCCGGTGTGTCCGCCGTGGTCGGCTTGCGGCTGCACAGCGCCACCATTTCGACGCCTTGCTTGGTGACTTCCGGCGGCGTCAGTTTGCCGACAGGTGTTTTGTCGAGCAGGTCACGCAAGGCTGGCGGCAGATCCGCCGAGGTCTTGGTCAACTGATCGCGGATCGCGGCATCGCGCATCGAACGGAACATCGAAAGCGCTTCATCGCAACTCTGAATCCGGCTGCGAAGCAATTCCGCTTCCTTGCGGCGCGCTTCGATCGCACTCGACGGCGAGCCGCGCGGGACGATCAGGACGATCGGGCGAACGAGATACTCGAAGCTCTCGGATTCCTTGGCGTCGGATGATTCGATTCCGGCGAGATCCTTCTCCGGCACCAGCAGGTTCGACTGAAAGCGCCCGCGTACCAGATTCCCCCACGTCATGTCGGCTTTGATGCGGTTTTTGAGCGTTTCGGGACGGATGCCGTGGCCCTCCAGCGTTTTCGACAACTGCTCGGGGCTCATGCGCATGCGCGACGCCATGTTGCCGTACGCGCCGTCGATGTCAGACGCCGACATGTCGAGGCCGTATCGCTTGGCTTCCTTGACCTTGAGCTTGTCGTTGATCAGATCGTCGAGCGCTTCCTGCCGGGAGACCGCCTTCTGCGTTGTAAGCCTGGTGAGCTTGATGCGCTGATCGATATCGAAATTGGTAATGGCCTCGCCATTCACCATGGCCGCGACGGATTGCGCCATGACGGCCGAGCCGACACCGGAAATGGCGAGCAGGGCAGCCGCGAGCAAAACCGTTCGTGCGTGGCGAAGAAGAAAAGTCGCGATCATTATTCAAACCCGTATTGAAGCAAGTCGTGGCTCGGGCTGGAGATTCCAGCGCGCATTCAGCAAAATCAACCCCGAGTTTGCGGCGTTAATGCGCACATCGGATGAATTCGGCGGTTCCCGTGACTATACGGCGCGCGCCCTGAAATCTGCAATGGAACTGGCTGGATCATCCCGCTACCGGAAGATTACTGAGCAGCGCTAAACGACGTGCCGCCGATGGTGCGCAGGCCGATCTGCAACATGATGCGGTGATCGGTGACCGGACTCGTGTAGCTCCTCGAGGTATATGCGTAGTCCGTGATGTAGTTGGCTGCGATGATGAAGCAGTCGTCTACGTACCCCGCGCCAAGGATGTACTGATTGATCGTCTGGTTGGAGATGTCGTAGCGCAGTGCGCCCGACAGCATCCAGTTGGTGGCCACCTTGACCGATCCGGTTGCCACGATGCCTTCGCGGCGCGTGAGGAAGCCGAGTTCAGGTTGTGCATCGTAGTTGCCGTACAGCAGGCTCACACCGAAACGGTCGAAGTTAGCCCGGCCTTCGAGTTCGAAACGCCGCACGGTTCCCGTCGCCTCGTCGAGCCGGGTGCGACCGATCAGACTGTAAATTTTGTTGGGCTGATAGGCGATGCGGGCGACATAGTCGGAGCGGTCGGTTTCAAGGCCGCTGCCGATACCGGTGTTGGTGGGATCCTGGACAGCAAACGAGTTCAGGCCGAACAGCTGATAGGACTGTCCGAACAGCACGTTGACGAAACCGCCACGGTCGAACTGCGTCGTCGCCTGGACGCCGACATTGGCGCGGCCGCCGCCTTCGACGCGATCGTAGCCGGAGAATTTATCGACGCGGAACAGATTGCTGTCGTCGAACGTAAAGCTCTGCGCGTCTTCGTTCGGAAGGCGGCCGGCGCTCGGTTCGTTCGGCCGGATGATCAACTGGCCGATCGGTTCGATCGTCGTGGTGCCCCAGGGCTGCACGTTGATGAACGGATAGCGATACTCGACACCCACCGTCGGCATCAGGCGCGCTGTCTGCGTCGAGCCGATCGGCAGGTAATTGGAAACGCCAGGCTGATTGTCGATGTTGGCGCTGATCACGTCAGCGCGCAACGACGCGAACGGCGTGAAGATCTGGCCGATGGAATCGGTGAACGACCGGCGCCATTCCACTTCAGCCGTCAGCCGGGTGTAGTCGCCGGGGATTCCGCGCAACAGACACTGTGACCGCGTTCTTGCCAGCGGGTCCGCCGATGTCGGCAGGCAATAGCCGGCGGCGAATGCTGTCGGGTTGATTGCGTCGAACGAGGCGGTCTGCCGGCTCAGGCTGGTGAAGTTCGCCTTATAGCTGAACTCGCCGCCGAGAACGTTGCGGTTGAGCACGTTCGAATAATCGATCACCGGATGAACGATCGGAATTGTGCTCTGATCGTCGGCGGCCGAATAGCCGAGGAAGTGCATCACGCGCGCGTCGAAATAGCTGCGGTTGCCGACGCCGGTGAGATAGATCTGCGACAGGCCCGTGTCCGGGGTCAGCAGGAACGCGTTGAGCGCATTTTTATAAGGACCCAGATTGTAATCGAAGAAGAACGACTTGTCCGAGACCGCGACCGCGTCCCAGCCCCAAACCCATTTGTCGTTCAACGCGAACTGACCCTTGGTGTCGATGCCGCCGCGGAATTCGCGCTGGCCGGGCTCGGCATTGAACTGGTTCGGATCGTTCTGGCGGATGCCGTAGCCGCGGATTTCGTAAGCGCCG
>JAGVII010000825.1 GCA_020056155.1 Afipia sp. | reverse complement strand
TTGGCGCTGAGCTTGTCGAGCACATCGCTGGCGTTGAGGACGGCACCGATCGGCGCGATGTCCTCGACCACGCTGGGCGCGCCGAGACGGCCAAGCGTCCGCTGGCGCTCTCCGCTGGAGAGCGCGCCGGTCACATTGGCGATGGCATCGGAGGCGGCGATCTGCATGGTGCGAACCGCCGCGTTGATGTCCGGTGTCGAACCCTCCGCCAGCGCGGCCTCGAAGGCTTGAACCGCGTCGGGTGCGCCTTCACGGCCGAGCCACATCCAGATCGGGGCCAGCGACGACCGCCGTATCTGGCCGGGCCGGATATGGGCGACATTCTCCACCAGAAATGGCTCGAGCGGACGGAACACCCGCCGCATCGGGTCATCGGTGCGCGGCGTCATGTCCTCGCTCGAGCTGCGCACGATCATGCGCAACTGCTCGAGCACGAAATTGGCGACAGTGACGTCCTCGCCGCGCTCGATCGCACGCTCGAACTCGCGCATCAGCAGCGCCTGCGCCTTCGGCGGAAGCTGCCCGAGATACTCTCTCAATCGCTCGATCGACGATTGGCTCATGCGCCCAAACGCTCACCTTCTGCGGAAGCCGACAGGGCCCCACCGGGTTTCATAGCCGGGACGGCGTTAATTTCGCGTTGAGAAACAGGGATTTGGGGCGCGCCTAGCTCTGCCGTCGCTGGCGAAATGCCGCAACCTTGTGACGGTTGCCGCAGAGAGCCATGCTGCACCACCGGCGCCGGTGGGACTTGGTGCGGTCGTAGAACCACATCGTGCAGGCAGCGTCCTCACACTTGCGGACCAGATCGAAGTCGCCGGTCGCGAGCAATTCGGCTGCGGACTCGGCGACCGGCGCAAGCAACTGCTCCGGTGTTTTGGTCATTCGGCGGCGCTCCAGGCGCACGCCCGCTTCGTCGCAGACCAGTTCCGAGTGGCTCGGAGCCTTCGCGAGAAAGTCGTTAAGCGGACGGGGATCGATGCTTCCGCCGCTCTTTCGGCCCGCGACGAGCGCCCGAACCGTCTCGCGCAACAGGCGTGCGGATTTCAGCAACCCGCGGGCCGGACCGGCGGATGCCCCATCTTCCCCGTACCAGCCCATCCGCCTCAACCAGCGCAGCACATCCGCATCGGAAGCCCATGAATCCACTGGCTTTCCGTCAATCTGCACAACGGTATTCAGAATGTCTAATGCGGGATGGTCGGCCGCCACAGGCGGCCAGGCCACAGCACTCTGATCCGGAACCTGTTCAGTCATCGGTCTTTCCCCAACGATCGATACGTAACCCATAAAATAGCATTTGACAAGTTACACACGATGGATGTAACCGCTAAATTGCCTTTTTAAAGGTTTCACACAGGAGCACGAGCCATGCCGATCGATTCCCCGCTTTCGCCCGCAGCGCCCGCATCCATCAAAACAATCGACGCCGACGGCGTGAACGTTTTCTACCGGGAGGCAGGCCAGCCGGACGCCCCCGTCCTCCTTCTGCTTCACGGCTTTCCCACCTCGTCCCACATGTTCAGGGATCTCATTCCGCAACTCGCGGCCAAATATCGGATCATCGCCCCGGACCTGCCGGGCTTCGGCTTCACCACCGTCCCCGCGGCACGCAACTATCGCTACACGTTCGACTCGCTCGCGAAGACCGTGCTCGCCTTTGTCGATGCGCTGGGTCTCAGGCGTTATGCGATCTATGTGTTCGATTACGGCGCGCCGGTCGGATATCGCCTCGCCCTCGCCCACCCGGAACGGGTCTCGGCTATCGTTTCGCAGAACGGCAACGCTTATGAGGAAGGCCTGAGCGACGCGTGGAATCCAATCCAGCGTTACTGGAAAGAACCGACGTCCGAGAACCGCGATGCGTTGCGCGGCTTCCTCACCCTTGAAGGCACGCGCGGACAATACGTCGCCGGTGTCAGCAGGCCTGAGACCATCGCTCCGGAATCCTACATGCTCGACCAGACGCTGCTGGATCGTCCCGGCAATGCCGACATTCAGCTCGATCTGTTTCTGGATTACGCATCGAACGTGAAACTCTACCCCGAGTTTCAAGCCTACTTCCGCGCCGCGAAGCCGCCGACGCTGGCGATCTGGGGCAAAAACGATCCGTTCTTCATTCCTCCCGGCGCGGAAGCCTATCGCCGTGACAATCCGGATGCCGTCGTGCGATTGCTCGACACCGGACACTTCGCGCTGGAAACTCATGCGGCCGAAATCGCAGTGGCAATCGATCGGCTCATGAGCCGCGTGGCCGCGCAAGTTTA
>JAGVII010000338.1 GCA_020056155.1 Afipia sp. | reverse complement strand
CTCGAAAGTCAGCCGTGGCGGCACGGCTATCATCGTCGGTCACCAGCCCACGCTAGGACGTCTGGCCGCCCTGCTGCTTTCAGGAAGCGAAGATGATTGGGCTTTCAAGAAGGGCGCGATCTGGTGGTTCTCCCTCCGCACGCGGGAAGGTGAGGATCGGATGGTGTTGCGGGCGGCGATGGGCGCCGATTTGCTTTAGCACATCGACCAGCATCGGGCTGTAACCATCGGCGTCGAGCGCATACGGCGGGAACAAAGTACACTGAGGCACCCTCGGTAAAGATGCGGATTTAGCGCTGGCCGTCAGCTACTGTCTGCCTCACCGGTGGGCGGTCTCGTACCAACAAGGTGTCATGAACGAAGTCATCAAGGTTTCGGCAGTCATGCCCTGCCTGAACGAAGCGGCATCGCTGGCCATCTGCATTCGCAAGGCGCGTGCTGCCTTGGACCGCCTGGATGTGCCTGGCGAGATCGTGGTGGCGGACAATGGCTCCACCGACGGCTCGATTGCCATCGCCGAGGAACTGGGCGCCCGGGTGGTTCACGTAGCCACCCGCGGCTACGGCGCAGCCCTGATCGGTGGTATTACCGCAGCACGCGGCGAGATCGTCGTCATGGCCGATGCCGATGATTCCTATGACTGGTCCGAGTTGGGAGCCTTCGTTGCCAAGATCGGCGAAGGCTATGACCTGGTTATGGGCAATCGCTTTCGGGGCGGCATCCGCCCCGGCGCCATGCCGCCGTTACATCGCTATCTCGGCAATCCGGTGCTATCGGCCGTCGCGCGCCTGGTAAGTCGGGCACCCATCGGCGACTTCCATTGCGGCATGCGGGCATTTACAAAGTCGGGATTCGAACGCGCTGCCCTGTCGACCTCCGGCATGGAACTGGCTACCGAGATGGTGATGAACGCCGCCCGAAACGGTCTGCGCATCGCCGAAATCCCGATCGTGCTCCATCCGGACAAACGCGGTCGCCCGGCCCACCTGCGCTCCTTCCGCGATGGCTGGCGCCACCTGCGCTTCATCCTGATGTACGCGCCCGACTACCTGTTCCTCGCGCCTGCGGTTCTGTTTCTGGTACCGGGGCTGCTATTGCTGATGCTGCTTGCCGGCGGACCGCTACCGCTTGCCGGTCACTTCTTCGGCCCCCACTTCCTCGCCCTCGGCATCATGCTCACCTTGCTCGGCTTCAACACCTTGGCGTTCGGCATGCAGGCGAAGCTGATCATGGCGACCCGACATCCGCTGTTGCACAGCCGGTTGGTTGGCTGGGTGCGGGAGAAGCACGCGCTTGAGTTCGGCCTGCTCGTCGGGGGTTTTCTGGCACTGGCCGGCGTGGTGGTTGACAGCTACATCCTGTTCCGCTGGCTGGCGCATCCGCTGGAATCCATGGAAAGCACGGTGCATCCGGCGATGGTGGCGACGACGATGGTAGCGCTGGGAATGAACATCATCTTCAGCGCCTTCATGCTGCACATCATCAATGCCGAAGAAGCCCGTCAATCCCGGGGACACCGATAACGAGTCTCCCGGCGCCGCACCAAGGTCTATTCTCAATCAGCCGCCCTGTGCAACGTGCTGGCATTTGTCCTTACCGCCGAAATACGAAATACCTCTGAAGCAGGTAGGACAACGTCGCTACCACAGGCGTTGCCAGCAGGCCGCCCCAATAGTTGTTGATGCCGAACCGTTCGGCGGTCCAGACCACTCCAAGATAGATCACGTAGATCAACATCCATACCGCGATGAAGCGACCGACCGCTTCTGAACTTGCGCCTCCGAACACCAGATGCCCCTGCGTGAGAAAGCCGAAGGTAACACTGCCAAGGATAGTAACCAGGCTGGCCAGGCCGAAGCCAAGTCCGACATACAGAAGCGCAGCGTAGAGCGCGTAGCTCCAGACCGTATTAATGGATCCAACCAGAATGAACTTGAGCGGCTGCTGCCACGCTGATGTGGTATCGGGCGCCATGCGCTACACCCTAATCTTGACGATATAGCCAAAGCTGAGCAATGGGAACAAATACTCGACCACACGAATAATCCGCTCCGCAACCACAGCCGCCAGCCTAACCGCGCCGCGTGACTTCAGGATCATTTCAGTGGCATAGAAGCGGTATGGAATGATTTGCCAGTCCGAAAAACCGGCCCTTAGACACAAGGTGTTCAGCACTTTGTACGTGAAGCTGTGCAGATGATCGGGGTGCTGCGCCTCACGCCGAATAGCGCCCATCAGCGTGTTGGAAAACGAAACGCCATTGGGAGTCGACAGTATGAGAAGTGTTCCTGGCAACCGTTGGCGGACGTCCCGCAGAAATTCAAGCGGATTTTCGATATGTTCGATGAACTCGCCGGCAACCACAACATCCACGCGCTCATCACCAATGAGTGATGACGCAACATGTACACCATTGCCTCGGTGAATCGAAGACGAGGGCCCAGTGTTCAGCCCTTCAGGTGGAATCAATTCTGAACTGTCTATTCCGATCACCTTGCGCGCCAGCGCCGCAATACGGCCATGCAGCCAGTACTTGGTATTGCGCTTCTGTAGCGCCGTCTCATCGAAGCAACCGACATCAAGCACCGTTTTTCCGCGGCAGGCATTCGCTATCCAGCTCAGTCGATCCACCGGCCGCAACAGCGACAGTCGTTCAAAGTTGTCGTATTCAAGGTTCAAAGGAAATTCTCCCTCGCTTGTGACGATAACACGACCCAAGCAGCGTGACCGATGCTGGCGAACAGACAAGATCGGGGAACACTGTCGAGCATCGCATCTTCTTCATCAACGAAGTCCGGCGCGGATACGCGAAACGGTGCGCTCGACGAAGCGCGAAGAATACAAAGTTCTGAAGATGCCTATCGGTCCAGCAGCCGCGGCGGCGCCGAGAACAGCTGCGGGATTGCAGGGTTCGGAATGGAATATCGCGGCGAGGAGCACATTCAGTTCGATATTGAAGAGAGCAGAGCGTTGGATTTTCGGCGAGACAGACGGTAGGAACGCGGCGGAGGCCCTGACGAGTTGGTCCCGGAAAGATGCACTCATCTTTGAATCAGAAGCCGTTTGTGACCCAGGATGGATTCGGAACGCGGCGTACGGCTGCGGGCAATAGGCCCATGGGCCGTCAATGGTGAGCCAAAATTTCCAGTCCGCCGTGAACCATAGCGAATCGTCGAGAGGAGCCGCTTTTAGCGCTTCCTCTCGACGAACCGCAGGAGCAGGAATCGAGACGAAATTCTGAACGACCAAGTGATTAAGAACCTCTTGCTTGCTGATGACCCGTTCACGATTTCCGAACGGACAACTCCAGGTTCCGCAGTGGCGCTCATTACCATCAACGAATATTGACGGATGGAGGAGAACAGTAGCCGACGGATAGTCTTGCGCCATACGGTGCATCGTACGCATTCGTCCGGGGAGCCAGAAATCGTCTTGATGAAGGAAGCAAATGTAGTCGCCGGAAGCTTTTTCCAATCCAATGTTTGTTCCGCGAACCCAACTGCGATCTCTTTCGCGGGCAACTATATATATCGG
>JAGVII010000753.1 GCA_020056155.1 Afipia sp. | reverse complement strand
CGCAGCGCAAGCCGCCGTTTTCAAGCCGTCCAAAGGCGAGGTCCGCGCCGCGATGCGGGCAATCGCGATCCATCAAGCCGTAGCGGCCCTGCTCGTCGCGAAAC
This sequence comes from Afipia sp., assembly GCA_020056155.1. GTDB lineage: Bacteria > Pseudomonadota > Alphaproteobacteria > Rhizobiales > Xanthobacteraceae > Afipia. Next base: position 2,589 of record JAGVII010000753.1, on the reverse strand, counting down.
AGGACGAAATTTTCGCCGAGCAGTTTCACGGCCCTGATCGGTCGTGGTCCTTCGAGTTCGTCAACCAGCGCCGCCGGCTGCCAGTACATCCGCATCAGTTTTCCAGCCGGATCGGCCGGGCCCGTGCGGGTGATCAGATCGTTCTGCTCTTGGCTCATCATGGCTGTTTCGTCCTTCCAGTCCCGAGAGGATTATTTCCGAGATCATCAATGGCGCGAGCCAGCCAACGCCTCGGTTCGCCGAGATGCTTCGGCGATTGAAAACCTTTCCGCCGCAACACGCGAGGCCCGGCAGAAGCAAAATCGCCGCATGCGGCAACTTCCTTCACGTCTGCTGCGGTTGCTCCGCGCTTTGTCAGTTCGAACGTTCGCATCGCGCGCGTTGCCCTAACTTATTTGTTCGATCTACGAACAGATGTGCGATAGTTGTTAGACTGACTCCAAACTGAAAATCGTGCAAGCGCATTTTGAAGGCCGTGAGCGCCTATTTATGCTGCAAATGCGAAAACCCATTGCGTTAGCAGGACCGAGGTAATTTCAGTTGGCTTGATATGTTCGATCAACGCCCATATGTTCGTTAAATGAACTTTGCTCTCAGGCCGCAACGATGGACGCAGTGACATGGCTCAGATCAGATTCATCCAGCCGGACGGTTCCGAGGCCGTCGTGAGTATCGACAACGGAACGAGCGTCATGCTTGCGGCGATCCGGAACGGAATTTCCGGCATCGATGCGGAATGCGGCGGCTGTCTCGATTGCGCGACCTGCCACGTCTACGTAGAAGAAGGCGCTTCAGGCCTGCTGGCTCCGCCGCAACCGGAAGAACTCGAACTGCTCGGCTCGGTTGCCGCGCCTCGCAAATCCAACAGCCGCTTGAGCTGCCAATTGAAACTCCCGCTCTCGATTACATCCCTCACCGTTCACATTCCGGAGGCACAGTCATGAGCGGCCTTGTCGTCGTCGGCGCATCGTATGCCGGGATTCAGGCAGCCCTGTCCGCACGCGACGCCGGATATGCGGAGCGCATCACGGTGGTTGCCGACGACCATCTGCTGCCCTATCAGCGGCCTCCCCTGTCCAAGGACTTCCTGCTCGACAAGGTCACGCAGGACAATCTGGTCCTTCGCGACGACGCATTTTTCAAGCTGAAGCAGATCGATCTTATTCTCGAGACTCGCGTGCACGCGATCGACCGGCATGCGCGGAAGCTTTCGATCAACGGCAACACGACAATCGATTTCGACAAACTGTTCATCGGCACAGGATCTCACGCGCGGCGTCTGGCCATTCCGGGTTCTGACCTCGACGGCGTGTGTTACCTGCGCTCGATCCGCGACGCGCTGGACCTGAAGGAGCGGCTGCGGAATGCAGCCGAGATCGTCGTCATCGGCGGCGGCTTCATCGGCCTTGAGGTCGCGGCGTCCGCCAGCAAGCTCGGAAAGAAAGTGACCGTCATCGAGAGTGCGCCGCGCCTGCTTGAACGTTCGGTGTCGCCGCTCGTCTCGCAATTCCTGCTCGATCTGCACACAAGGCACGGCGTCGATATCCGCCTCAACGACACCGTCGCAGGGATCGAAGGACGAAACGGCCGCGTAGGCTTCGTGCCGACGCAAGGCGGTGCGTGCCTGCGCGCGGATCTCGTTCTTGTCGGGATCGGCGGCGTGGCGAACGATCAGCTTGCACGCGATGCCCAACTGAACTGCACCAATGGAATCGTGGTGGACGGCCACGGCATGACCGACGACCCTGGCATTTATGCCGCCGGTGACTGCGCCAACCACTACAACGCCTATGCCGGGGACTGGCTGCGACTCGAATCGGTGCAGAACGCGCAGGATCAGGCCAAGGCGGCCGGACTGGCGATCGCCGGAAAAACCGGATCCTACGACAGCGTGCCGCGCTTCTGGTCCGATCAATACGACGCGAAACTGCAGACCGTGGGAATCTCGCGTAATTTCGACCGGCAGGCGGTGCGCGGATCGTTGGAAACAGGACAGTTCTCGGTTTTCTACTACAAGCAAGACAGACTGTGCGCTGTGGACAGTGTCAGTCGCGCCGGCGATCAAATGGCTGCCAGACGGCTGATCGGCAGCGGCATTTCACCGACACCGGAGCAGGCGTCCGATCTATCCTTCGACTTCAAATCGCTTTTGACAACGATCAACACGACTGGTGCATAAACCGGCGAAATATGGTCTCGTCTATCGGATCGACACATGAACCGGAAGAACTCGACCAGCATGCCCCGCGTGAAGCGCACCGCAGAGGAAGAAGAAGCCAGGCGCGACGGGGGCGAGTTCATCGAAAGCCTCGACCGCGGCCTTCGCGTGCTGCAATCGTTCGGTATCGAACACCGCCCGATGACCTTGAGCGATATCGCCAAGGCATCGAATCTGCCGCGTGCGACCGCGCGCCGGATCCTTCTGACGCTCCAGAAGTCGGGCTTTGTCGCCGGCGATGAGCGGCTGTTTTCGCTGACGCCGCGCGTGCTGGCGCTGGCGTCGGCCTATCTTTCGCCCAACCAGATCGTCGCTGTGATGCAGCCGCTGATGGACGAGATTTCGACCAAGGCAAAGGAAGTCTGCTCGCT
>JAGVII010000776.1 GCA_020056155.1 Afipia sp. | reverse complement strand
GCGGCGACGGATTGGTGACCACCGATTTGGCATCCATGACGAACGTAAATTTGCGCGAGCGGCCATCGGCCATCAAGTCCGTGTACTTCGACGTCTCCTCGCGGGCCTGCCAGGGCTGGTCGCCGGCCTCGATTCGCCGCAGCCATTTTACCCAAAGGTTGCCTTCCCAGCCCGGGATCACCGCTCGCAACGGATAGCCCTGCTCCGGCCGAAGCGCTTCGCCGTTCATGGCAAAGGCAATCAAGACATCGTTGAGCGCTTTTTCGGTCGGCAGCGACCGGTTCATCCCGGCGGAATCCGCGCCTTCGAGCATGAGCCATTTCGCGTTCGGCTTCAGTCCGGCCTCATCGAGCAGAACCTTGAGCGGAACGCCGGTGTACATGACGTTGTGGATCATGCCGTGCGTGAACTGACAGCCGTTGAGCTGCGCGCCGCGCCACTCCATGCCGGAATTCGCCGCGCATTCGAGGAAGTAAATTTTATTCACGCGCGGCATGCGCCTGATGTCATCCATCGTGAACACCAGCGGCTTGTCCACGAGGCCGTTGATCATCAGCCGGTGCTCGGCGGGATTGATCTCCGCGACGCCCGAGTGATGCCGCTCGAAGCACAGCCCCGATGGCGTGATGATGCCGTCGAGCTCGTGCAGCGGCGTGAAGTTCACCGAGGATTCCGGCGATGCCGTCAGCCACGACACGTCGCGGCGGATCACATTCTTCTCGAACTTCGACGGCACGCCGTAAGGCGTCTTGTCGACGCCATCGCCGAGATAGCGATTCCAGTCCTGAATCTCGGTAATCAGCGGATCGGGCTTGGCCTGTTGCGCCATCGCAGGCATCGCGCCGAGCGCAGCGCCTGCGCCGGCAAGACCGGCTGCGCCGAGAAACTTGCGGCGGTTGAGAATATCCGCAGATGATTTGTCACTCATGCGGCATCCTTTCTATCTATCTCGATACGTGAATGTGTTGAGCATGACGGTGCACATTGATGCCGTCTCTCACGGGTACTGATCGGATTCAGCCGTCATTGCGAGCGAAGCGAAGCAATCCAGAGCCACAAGAAAGAACTGGATTGCTTCGTCGCTCCGCTCCTCGCATTGACGGAATGGAATCTTTGAGTTCCTGGTTTCCATGTGCATCAGCCTCGTCATACGCCTGAGACTTTGACGGCCGTGTTCGGTTCGACCTTGATGGTCCTCCGCTTGCCGACATGCGCCGACACCACGTCCCAGATCGGCGGACCTTGCGTGTTTTCGTTGACGCTGGCCCAGCCCGCGACGGTGTAGCTCTTCGCGGCGTCGATCGGCTTGCCGGATTTCAGATGCGTCAGGCCGGAAATGCGCGAGCCCATCGGCTTCGACACATCGATGGAGTAGCCCATGCCGCCGATGCGGACCATGTCGCCGCCGCCCTGGAAATACGGATCGGGATGGAAAATGTTGTCGGCGACGTCCTCGAGGATTTCCTTGAGCTGCGCGCCGGTCATCTGGTTGCGATAGCAGTTCGGATAGGTGATCGCGGTGGCGTTGGTGACGTCTTCCCATGTGATCGGGCTGTCGGGGAGCAGCGTGCCGCCCCAGCGGAAGCCCGGCGACAGCGCGATCTCGGCGTCGCGCTCCGACAGCATCGCGTCGCAGATCAGATCGTCGAAGGTGCCGTTGAAATTGCCGCGGCGGTACAGCAGCGAATCCGTCTTGCCGATCACGCGCGCCAGATCCTTGGCGAACGGCGCCCTGACCTTCTCCACCAGCGCGGTCATCGCGCTGTCCGGCTTGATGGCGTCGGTGAACACGGGCATCAGCTTGAAGCGGACACCGGCGACCTTCCTGTCCTTCACCTCGATATCGAGACGCGAAACGAACTTGCCGTGCGAGCCGGTCGCGACCAGCACGGTGTCGCCAACGCGCACGAGACCCGGCATCGCATCGTGCGTATGCGCGGTCAGGATCACGTCGAGACCCTTGACACGGCCGGCGAGCTTGCGGTCGACATCGAAACCGTCGTGCGACAGAAGAACGACGATCTGCGCGCCCTCGGCGCGCGCCTCGTCAACCTGCTTCTGCATGTCCTCTTCGCGGATGCCGAATTCCCATTTCGGGAACATCCAGCGCGGATTGGCCACCGCGGTACGCGGCAAGGCCTGTCCGATCACGGCGATTTTCGCGCCGCCCTTCTCGAACATCTTGCGCGCCTCGAACACCGGCTCCTGCCATTCGTTGTCGCGGATATTCTGCGCGAGGAACGCGAACGGCGCCTTGTCGGCGATCTCCTTGACGCGATCCGCGCCGTAGGTGAATTCCCAGTGGCCGACCATGGCATCGACCTTCAGCGCCGACATGACGTCGACCATGTCCTGCGCCCTGGTCTGCAGCGAGGTCCAGCTTCCCTGCCAGGTGTCGCCGCCGTCGAGCAGCAGCACCTTGTCCGCGCCGCGCTCCGCGCGCACCGCGTTGATCAGCGCTGCGACGCGATCCATGCCGCCCATGCGGCCGTAGTTGCGCGCCAGCGAAACGAAATCGTCCGACGTCAGCGCGTAGGCATCCGCCGATCCCGTGGCGATGTTGAAATACTTGCGGAACGCCGCGTCGGTGAGATGCAGCGGCAGTCCCTTGTCCGCGCCGACGCCGAGATTGACCGACGGCTCGCGGAAATACAGCGGCATCAACTGCGCATGGATGTCGGCGACATAGAGAAGCGTCACCGTGCCCAGCGGATCGAACCGCATGATGTCGGCCTGCGTCAGGCGCTGCTGCGCGGCCAGATGCCCGAGCGAACCAAGTCCGCTCCCGATGGTGAGCGCAGACGCAGCCGCGCTCGCCTGCAGGAATTCCCGCCTCGATATCATCGCATCACCTACAATAAAGCTGTCATTGCGAGCGAAGCGAAGCAATCCATTCTTGAAGAGAGAAGCTGGATTGCGTCGTCGCTCACGCTCCTCGCAATGACGGTCCCGCCTCAGCCGACCGTCAGCTTGTTCTTGGCCGTGTATTCCGAACCGTCGTCATCCTTCCAGGTGAAGGTGAACTCGCCGGTCTCGGACGCCTTGTAGAAAAACGACTGATACGGATTTGCCGAGATCGCCGGATTCCAGTCCGCCTCGAACACCGGCTTGCCGTTGAAGGTCGCGGTGAATTTGTTGATGATCTTGCGCGGCACGACCTTGCCGGACGAATCCTTGCGCTGGCCCGATTCCATTTCGTGCGAAATGAGGGTCTTGATTTCGATCAGTTCGCCGGCCTTCGCGGTGGCAGGAACACGAACGCGCGGTTTGGGTGCATTGGCCATGGGAAAATTCCTCGCCTGAATATTCTTATTGAGTGAGACGCTCGATCAGCCGCCGCAGCCGCCGATGGTGACCTTCACGTTTGCTTTCGCCATGTAGAGGTTGCCGTCCGACATTTCCGCGACGCAGACGATGTTCTGCGTCCGCGCAAGGCGCATGCGCGTCGAGGCGGATGCCTTGCCGCAGGCGGGCGTGAACTTGTAGGTGACGACGCCGGGAAGCGGATTGCCGTCGGCGAACACATGAACCGCCTTCACGTAGTCCTTGTCGGTCATCGGGCTTTCGACTTCGACATTGACCGGCACCACGAGGCCGTTTTCGGCGATTTCGGGCACATCAAGCTTGATCTTGCCGCTGGCGGGTTTCTTGTCGCCATAGAGCTTCTGGATCTCGGCCGCGACGGCGTTCTCATCGGCAAACGACATTTTCGGCGCGAGAAAAGCCGCAAGCCCCGCGATGGCCGCCAGAGTCAGCGTTTCGCGACGGGTTGTTTCAACGGACTTCAAATTCATCGATAATTCCTCCAGCGGGAGTCTTTTGCATCCCTTGACGATAGTATCGCTTGACGATGCCAAGTCTGATCTATCATGATCCGCTCACATCATTATATTGTTTTTCTTGAATGTAAAGATGTTCTAAGGTGG
>JAGVII010000474.1 GCA_020056155.1 Afipia sp. | reverse complement strand
TCTGATCCGGGTTGCCGGCAAGTGGACCTTCCGCACCGCCGGCGATCTGGCGTGGCTGATGACCCGCGAAAGCGTCGAGACGCGCCGCCTGTCGCGCGCTGCGATCGAAATGCTGGCGATCATCGCCTATCACCAGCCCGTGACCCGCGCCGAGATCGAGGAAATCCGCGGCGTGGTTACGTCGAAGGGCACGCTCGACGTGCTGCTGGAAACCGGCTGGATTCGTCCGCGTGGACGCCGCAAGACTCCGGGCCGCCCGTTGACCTTCGGAACCACTGAAGCCTTCCTGTCGCAGTTCAGCCTTGAAGCGCTGGGCGATTTGCCCGGTCTCGACGAATTGAAGGGCGCCGGCCTGCTGGATACCCGGCTGCCGGGCGGCTTCGCTGTTCCATCGCCGTCGGACGACCCGGCGCTGCGCGAGGACGAGGAGCCGCTCGAGCCCGGCGATCTCGAACTGGCGCTGGCGCCTGCCGTGGAGCCGGAAAAGAACGGCGAAAGCTGACTTTCGGCGCTAGTACCGCCTATTGGAAGTTCCTGCGTCGCAAGCGAACTTCGAAAAGTGGGTACGAGTGGCAGGCGTATCGTGCCCGCCGGGAGCGAACATTAACTCTCGTGTCAATGCGCCGGTTTGCGCAGTCGTGACGCGGGGTTAATCCTTGTTTTTGACACCTCCGAGGCCTAGTTTCTGGTTAGATTTGGCTGGAAATCCCGGTCGCGTGTTTGGAGGATGGCAGTATGGGTTCGTTTAGTATCTGGCACTGGATCGTCGTGATCGGCGTCGTCCTGCTGCTGTTCGGCCGTGGCAAGATTTCGGATCTGATGGGCGACGTCGCGCAGGGCATTAAAGCTTTCAAGAAGGGCATGGCCGATGACGAGAAGCCGGCCGAGAAGCCCGAGCCGGTCAAGACCATCGACAATGCGCCTTCGGCAACAACGTCGTCGCGGAGCGATGTCGGAAGCAAAGCTGTCTGATCCTGCCCTTGCGTTGGTCTGAGTGAAAACGGGGCAAAGTCCCGTGAGCGGAATTTTCCATGTTCGACATCGGGTGGAGTGAACTGATCGTCGTCGGCGTCGTTGCGCTGATCGCCATCGGCCCGAAGGAGTTGCCCGGCGTGCTGCGCACGGTCGGGCAGTGGATGGGCAAGGCCCGCCGCATGGCCTCCGAATTCCAGGGTCAGTTCAACGAAGCGATGCGCGAAGCCGAAATGGCTGACATCAAGAAGACCTTCGACGATGCCTCCGCCGCCGCAAAGGATCTGTCGCCGACCAACCTGCTGACGTCCCTCAACAAGGACGTCGAGGACGCCATGAAGATCGACCCGCCGGTGACGACGCCGACCACGCCTGAGCCGCCGACCGCGGCGACGTTCGCCGAGGCTGAAGCGCATATGCCGGCCATCGAGCCCCCGGCGCCGGCCGTACCGGACGCTAAAGCGTCATGAGCGCAGAAGACATCGAAGCCACCAAGGCGCCCCTGATGGATCACCTGATCGAGCTGCGCTCGCGGCTGATCAAGGCGCTGCTCGCGTTCGCGCTGGCTTTCATCTTCTGCTTCTTCTTCGCCAAGCAGATCTACAACGTGCTGGTGTGGCCGTTCGTCTGGGTCGCGGGGCCTGAGAACTCCAAGTTCATCTACACCGCGCTGCTGGAATACTTCCTCACGCAGCTGAAGCTTGCGATGTTCGGCGCGGGATTCATTTCGTTTCCGGTGATCGCGGCGCAGATCTACATGTTCGTCGCGCCGGGTCTCTACAAGCACGAGCGTGGCGCGTTCCTGCCGTACCTGATCGCGACGCCGATTTTCTTCGCGCTCGGCACGCTGCTGGTCTATTTCCTCGTGCTGCCGATGCTGATCCGCTTCTCGCTGGGCATGCAGCAGGTCGGCGGCGCGGAAACCGCCCAGATCGCGCTGTTGCCGAAAGTCGGCGAGTATCTCTCGCTGATGATGTCGCTGATCTTCGCGTTCGGCATCGCGTTTCAGCTGCCGGTGATCCTGACGCTGCTCGGCCGGATCGGAATCCTCACCGCGAAGCAGCTCCGCGAGAAGCGGCGTTATTTCATCGTGGTGGCGTTCGTGATCGCCGCGGTGCTGACGCCGCCGGATGTCATCAGCCAGATGTCGCTCGCGATCCCGCTGCTGGTGCTCTACGAGGGCTCGATCATCGCGGTTGCCGTGGTGGAGAAGAAGGCCGCCAAGCAGGCCGCCGGCACGACGCCGCCAGCGGATGCGCCGCCGACACCGCCTGCCACGACGCCTGCGGAGTAGGGTCCCTTGCTATCGTTCGGCGTGCCCCGGACGCAGCGCGGCGTGCAACGCTGCGCTGCTGAGCCGGGGCCTTTACACATGCTGTGCCTGAGGCGGTCCC
>JAGVII010000512.1 GCA_020056155.1 Afipia sp. | reverse complement strand
GGCACGAAAGAGCAAAAGGAAAAATGGCTGAAGCCGCTGCTGAACGGTGAAATCCGCTCGGCCTACGCCATGACCGAACCGGCCGTTGCGTCCTCGGACGCCAAGAACATCGCGACAACGGCGAAACTCGTCGGCGATGAGTGGGTCATCAACGGCGAGAAGTATTACATCTCGGGTCTTGGCGATCCCCGCTGCAAGATCATGATCGTTATGGTGCAGACCAATCCCGACGCGCCGCGGGGCAAGCAGCAATCCCAGATCCTCGTGCCGGTTGACACGCCGGGCGTTGAAATCATCGGCCCGATGCATGTGTTCGGGGCCGATCACGCGCCGCGCGGACACATGCATATGCGATTCAACAATGTCCGCGTGCCGAAGGAGAATATCCTGCTCGGCGAAGGCCGCGGCTTCGAAATCTCGCAGGTCCGCCTCGGACCGGGCCGCATCCATCACTGCATGCGCACGATCGGCAAGGCGGAAAAGGCGCTCGACCTGATGGTGTCGCGCGGCCTGACGCGGGAAGCCTTCGGCAAGCCGATCGCGCATCTCGGCGGCAACCTCCAGATCATCGCGCAGGCACGCTGTGAGATCGAGGCGATGCGGCTGATGGTGCTGAAGGCGGCCAAGGCCATGGATGTGCTGGGCAACAAGGAAGCGCGCGTCTGGGTCAGCATGGTCAAGGCCATGGTGCCCGAGCGCACCTGCAAGATCATCGACCAGGCAATCCAGATGCACGGCGCAACCGGCATTTCCGAATGGACGCCGCTCGCCGACATGTACGCCGACGTCCGGCATCTGCGCTTCGCCGACGGCCCCGATGAAGTGCACTGGATGGTGGTTGGCCGCCACGAGCTGAGCATGTCGTAAATTCTGCATTGGAGCGCGATGATGTTGTCGTCGTCGCGCTCCGATGTCGATGGCAAACCGCAAGGGCCGGGTCAAAGGTCCGGCGGCTTTCCTGCCGACACCTTCGGATCTGGCGTCGCCTTCAAATAGATAGCCGCATAACTGGCGAGGTCGAAAATTGCGACGTTCAAAATCGGCGGTTTGGCGTTGGGGTAAATATCGGCAAGAACGGTCGGCCCACAGCCACGCCATTTTGTGACATCCCAGGTTCGCTTGTCCCAGTCACCCGCGCTGGCCGCGCCATGAACTTGCAGGATTGGGGTGTCTATCTGCGGGTTCTTGGAGTTTTCCATCCTCGCCCCCGCGTTGCTCGCCGGCTCGACAACAGACAGGTAAGCATATTTGCCGATGCTCCCTAAGTCGGTGTGGCAGGTGCCATAGCGCAAGGCGCAAGCAAAATCGCCGGGACGGCACGAACCAGGGACTTCCCCAAAATCGGCCGCCCACGCAAGATACGAAGAATGATTGTTCATGATGCTGGGTTTGGCGATGTAAATCGGCGCCTTGCCATATTTTTCCAGCAACTGCTTCAGAATCATCTCATCCGTAACGCCGGGCTGCAACTCCACGCTCCTTGCCACCCCGACCACACGATCGCTGACTGCGGCATGGGAAAAGAGCACGATCTCCTCCTCGGCGTTCGTGCCGACAAAGGTGCGGAACTCGGAATACGGAAAGCGAGGGTTCTTTACCCAGTGTGCATCGGCAAGAGGAGGCGACGGCGGCTTTGAGGAACCCACTGCGCCAACCTTCATGCGCGCCCGGATCAACTGTTCGGCCTCGGCAAGCGTCATTCCCAGGCGAATGCCGACAATATCGGCCTTGAGAATGTCAGCGCGTGCGGCCGCGCGTGCCGCGTCTTTCTCCCTCTCGGCGGAGAGCCTGTTCGCCTGCTCCGTTGCTCGCAGCGCGGCTATCCTCCGCTCTTCCGCTACTTTCTTGTCTGCATGGCCTTGCCAGCTATTTACCGCCTCGGGGAAATCGGACGCGGAAAGAGTTTTGAGCAACTCCATCCGTGAACCCAACACCCTTGCGCCAACAAGCTTCGCCTTGACGATCCTGTTTGCGCCATCGGCTGCCATGCCTTCGGTCTGCACGTCGAAGACGATTGTGATGCGGGGCTTGAAGGCGGCTATCTCTCTGCTGCATCTTGCGGCAGCCTCCAGCGCAGCCCGCCGGGCCCCGGCGTCCCGAAGCCCAGGATCGACGAATGGAGAGCACTCCGGACGCCGCCATAAACGCTCGGCCGCCGCCCGTTCCATGGTTACGGGCGGCACGTGTAACGCTCGATCCAAAGCGAGCCGAAATCCTCCGATGGCTGGCGCCTGGGTCACGCTTGACGGCAACTGAGGCGCCAGCGCGCCTGACAATCGGGGAAGGAAGTCCAACACGTCCTTGCGGCCGAGCGGCGGCAGCCGGAGCTTGGTCTGTTCCGACAACCCGTCGATCTGATGCAAGTTGCTTTTCCGGTCTTGCTGCTTGGCCCGCAGAGCACCGTTCTCGTACGTCAGATATTCGAGATTGACGTCGGTCGAGAAGTGCAACTGGTCAGGTATAGAGCGAGCCAAAGCGGCCCAGCGCTGCTTGTAGAAGGGAAGCAAATCCTCGGCTGCAAATGCTGGATCGCGGCCCGCAACCTGATCGGCCGAAAACATGAAGACGTGACCGGGGCGTCTTTGCTTCCCGATCGAGTGCATGTATGCGTCCGCGCTGATCTGACGGCGCGCCTGCTCCAGCAGGTACTGATCGCTGAAGTCGAAGGGTGCGTATTTGTAATGTAGCAGAACCGGCGGAATGCGGATGTCGCTGGCCGCAGCATTGCCCTGGGCAAAAGCCGGAATTGCGCCGTGAGCCAAAGCCAGAGCTATTCCTCCGGCACCGGCGCAAAGCAACTTGTCATTGAGCCTGGCAAGCAGCCGGCAAGTCGAAAGACCGAGGAACATCTCCG
>JAGVII010000662.1 GCA_020056155.1 Afipia sp. | reverse complement strand
CCCAATCTCTGGAACGATCCGCAGAAAGCCCAGAAGCTGATGCAGGAGCGCACCGCGCTTGAGGGGCAGCTCACCGGTATTGGCAAGATCGAGCGCGAGCTCGAAGACCAGATCGGGATGATCGAGCTTGGTGAGTCCGAGAACGACGAGGGCGTCGTTCTCGAAGCCGAGAACGCGCTGAAGGCTCTGAAGAAAGACGTCGCGCGCCAGGAGCTGGAAGCCCTGCTGTCCGGCGAAGCAGACAAGTTCAATTCCTATCTTGAAGTCCATGCGGGCGCGGGCGGCACGGAGAGCCAGGACTGGGCCTCGATGCTGTTGCGCATGTACACGCGCTGGGCCGAGAAACGCGGCTTCAAGGTTGAATACCTGGAAGAAACACAGGGCGAAGAAGCCGGCATCAAGTCCGCGACGGTCCAGATCAGCGGCCACAATGCCTATGGCTGGTTGAAGACGGAGGCGGGCGTGCACCGGCTGGTGCGGATATCGCCTTACGATTCGAACGCGCGCCGGCATACGTCGTTTTCGAGCGTGGCTATCTTTCCCGTGGTCGATAATTCGATCAAGATCGATATCGCGGAGTCCGACGTTCGCGTCGACACCATGCGTTCGGGTGGCGCTGGCGGCCAGCACGTCAACAAGACCGAATCCGCGGTGCGTTTGACGCATATTCCGACCGGCGTAGCCGTGGTCTGTCAGGCTGGCCGTTCACAGCACAAGAACAGGGCGCAAGCCTGGGATATGCTGCGCGCGCGGCTCTACGAAATTGAATTGAAGAAGCGCGAAGAGAAAGCTGCTGCCGATCAGGCCGCCAAGACCGATATCGGCTGGGGTCACCAGATCAGATCCTATGTCTTGCAGCCGTATCAGATGGTGAAGGATCTGCGCACCGGCGTGCAGACGTCCGATACGTCCGGTGTGCTCGACGGCGATCTCGATGATTTCATGGCGGCAACACTGGCGCAGAAGGCGTTCGGCACCACGCCTGGCGCGATCGAGGACGTTGACTAGAGTCTAGACGCGCAGCCGGGTTGTCCGGAAAGCGGGTGGTTTTGCGCCGTGCCGCCGCGTAAGGCTGCGTGCCATGGCGATCGTGCAAGAGCGACTTCCCGAGACCGAACTGCGAATGGACGAGCGCGACTGGTCGCGGCTGGTCTTCCTGTCCGTTCTTTGGGGTGGAACGTTCTTTTTTACCAGCATCGCGCTGAAGGAATTGCCGCCGCTGACGCTGGTTTTCCTTCGTCTGTCGATTGCGGCACTGATCCTGCTGCCTGTGCTCCGGATCAATCGAATCCGGTTTCCTGTCGGTGTCGCGGGCTGGTGGCCCTATGCGGTGATGGCGCTCATCAATAACGTTATCCCGTTTTCGCTGCTCGTGATGGGGCAGACTTACATTCCGGGTGGTACGGCTGCGGTCGTGAATGCAACGACGCCTGTCTTCACCGTTCTGGTCGCAGCAGCGTTCGGCGAGGAAAAGCTCGTCTTCAGGCGTGTTGCGGGCGTCTTGCTCGGCCTTTGCGGCGTCATCATCCTGAAAGGATATGATTTCGACATCGGTTCCCGGCAAAGTGCCGGCGTCGTGCTCTGTCTTGGCGCTACGACATGTTTCGGTTTCTCCGCCCTGTGGGCCAAGCGAAAACTGGGCGGTTCTCCGCCGATCGGGTCCGCGACGTTTCAACTGCTTTCGGGGAGCCTTATGATGCTTGTGCTGGCAAGCATCTTCGATCGCCCCTGGCAACTGGAAATGCCGGGATTGATCACGTGGCTGGCGATTCTCGGCATTGCATCGCTCTCCACCGCGCTTGCGTTTATTCTTTTCTTTCAGATCATCACGCGCTCGGGCGCGAGCAACGTGATGCTCGTGACGCTTCTCGTTCCCGTCAGCGCGATCCTGCTCGGCTACTTCATCCTGGGTGAGAGGATCGATGGCCGTGAAATCGCCGGCGCGCTCGTTATCGCGAGCGCTCTTCTTGTGATCGATGGACGCGTCTTTCGCATATTCGGCAGGCGAGGATAAATTGAACTATCCTTGGGTCAGGCGAACGCCCGCGCGCAGGAACTTCTGCGGGTCCACCGCATCGCCGTCGATCCGCGTTTCATAATGCAGGTGAGGGCCGGTTGATCGGCCCGTCGAGCCGACCGCGCCGATCACCTGGCCAATCGTGACATGCTGGCCCACCTTGACGTTGATCTCGGACAGGTGCCCATACCGCGTCGACAGGCCGTTGCCATGATCGATCTCCACCAGGCGGCCGTAGCCGCCGCTCCATCCGGCAGTCACGATTTTTCCGTTTGCGGTGGCTCGCACCGGATCGCCGGTCGAGGCGCGGAAATCGAGCCCCGTGTGCATCGCCGGGCGGCCGAGGAACGGATCGCTGCGTACGCCAAAGCCCGACGAGAATTCGACGTTACCCACCACCGGCTTCCGATAGGGCACCAGCGACAGCGTGCGCGTCAGCTTGTCCACCTGCGCGCGGGTGAGGTTGATACGGTAGAGTTGCCGCTCGAATGCGCCAGCGTCCGATGCGGGCTTTGCCGGGACGAACGGTCCGCCCACCCCGCGTTTCGGAGTGGCGGCTTCGAGTTGCGCCAGATCGAGGCCAAGATCGGTGATCACGCCGCGCATCCGGCGCATCCGCGACTCGTAACTGCCTTCCACGGAACTGAGGGCGGCCGTCTGGCGGCCCTCGACCTTGTCGAGCGCCGTCTGCAGATTCGACAGCACGTTATCCACGCCCTGAGCTTTCGCAAATTCGGTGCGCGGCCGGACGATCGCTGGCGTTCGCGATTCAAGCCGGGCCTCGCGATCCGGCGGCGCGACAAAGATCACAGTGTCGTTGATCGGCGACGGCTTGGGCATTCCTGTCGTCGTGCCGGCGTCGGTCGACTGTG
>JAGVII010000562.1 GCA_020056155.1 Afipia sp. | reverse complement strand
TCGCAATGGCGAGGCGCGGGGCGGGTAAGCGTTGATGCTGATGGCCAGGCAAGGGCAGGCACGTGGTCAGGCGGGAATGGCGTTGCAGGATGCCATCGACGGCCTTTCGTTGTGGGCGCTTTGGGGAAAGCTCGGCTGGAACGATATCCTGCAGCGCTACCGGCGCTCGCTGCTTGGTCCGCTTTGGTTGACGGCCAGCATGGCCATCATGGTCGTGTCGCTCGGTCTTGTTTACTCAAGGATATTCAAGGCCGAGCTGCGCGACTTTATGCCGTTTCTATGTGTGGGATTGCTGATCTGGGGTTATATCAGCTCGATCCTGTCTGAAGCCGGCACGCTTTTTACGGGCGCGGAATCCTACATCAAGCAAATTCGGCTGCCGTTCTCGGTCTACGTGCTGCGATTTATGTGGGGCAAAATCATTATCTTCGCCCACAATTTTGTAATTTACTTTGCCATCCTCATCTACTTCCAGATATGGCCCGGCAGCGTCGCGCTCTATGCGATTCCGGGGTTCCTGTTGATAACGATCAATGGTGCGCTGGCGAGCATGTGCCTTGGCATGATGTCTGCGCGTTTTCGCGATATTCCGCAGGTCGTTGCAAGCGTTATTCAGATTGTATTCTTCATTACGCCGATCATGTGGAAGCCTGAACTGTTGAGTGAGCACACGGAGCTGATGAGGTTCAATCCGTTTTTTCATCTCGTTGAAGTTGTCCGTGCGCCGTTGTTGGGGCATTTGCCGTCCGTGGAAAATTATTGGGCCGTTGTTTTGATTACTATGCTGAATGCATCGTTCGCGATCGCATTTTTCGTCCGTTTTCGCGCTCGCATTTCGTATTGGGTATAGGGCGATGTCGCAGTCACATGGCGCCGACGCAGAACAGGCGATCCTTCGCCTTGACGGTGTAAACGTATCTTTCCCGGTTTATCACGGTGGATCGCGCTCCCTGAAGAAGTTGATCCTGTCGCGGAGCTCGGCAGGCCGCATCGCCCGCGATGCCAATGATCGCATCACCATTGATGCATTGCGCGATGTTTCCTTTTCCCTCGATCGAGGGGATCGGCTCGCTTTGATCGGCGCGAATGGTGCGGGAAAAACAACCCTGCTGCGGGTCATGGCGGGAATCTACGAGCCGTTCGCCGGCACTGTTCA
Source organism: Afipia sp. (assembly GCA_020056155.1). Classification (GTDB taxonomy): domain Bacteria; phylum Pseudomonadota; class Alphaproteobacteria; order Rhizobiales; family Xanthobacteraceae; genus Afipia. The sequence goes on along the minus strand of JAGVII010000562.1, from coordinate 2,415 downwards.
CATTCGCGGCCGGATTTCGCCGATGTTCGACAGCGGCCTCGGCATCGACAACGATCTGAGCGGTTACGATAACATTCGCCTCCGCGGTTTACTGCTCGGTCTTTCGTCAAGGCAGATCGAGCGTCTGTTGCCTCTGATCGTCGATTTTACCGAGCTGGGTGATTATCTCAGCATGCCCGTGCGGACCTATTCTTCAGGAATGGTATTGCGGCTGACGTTTGCGGTTGCGACCTGTTACGAGCCGGAAATCCTGCTGATGGACGAGTGGATTTTGGCGGGCGATGCTCATTTCATGGACAAGGCACGAGAGCGCATTGAGTCCTTCGTTCAGAAAGCCAGCGTTCTGGTGCTGGCGTCCCACAATATCGAATTATGCCGCCGCTGGTGCAACAAGGGGCTCTGGATGGATCGGGGAAGTATCAAGGCTTTCGGCCCGATCGACGACATTATCGCTGCGTATCAGTCTGTCGCATAGCGGGGATTGGGATCGTTAACACGAGCCCTGGTAACGCTAACGCGCGGTTGCCGTTGGACGATTTGTGCAATTGCGTGCTATTGTTGGGCAGAAAGTCCCGATATTGCCTTGAGTTTTTTTCAATGACGCTTTGGTTTGACGTGACGGATATCCGGGATTGGAAGTATCCGTACCTGACGGGGATTCAGCGAACCATTGTGAGCGTTCTGTCGGAATTGCTGAGATCCCGGGATGACATTCGCCTTTTTGCCTTCGTACGTTCTGAGCGGATACTTCAGCAAGTGGACGTCCATTCGCTACCGCTTGTCGTTCAGACGTGCATTCGATCTTCCGGTGGCCCGAACGCGGGTGAGGCGGCCGCTCATGGTGCAGGATCTATCGCAGCAGGAGCTGGTTCAAACTCTCGTCCGAAAGTTGACCTCCGGCGACGATTAAAAAAATGGATCGGTAACGAGGCAACCCAGGCCTTGAGAGATTTCCGGAGCAGCGGCAAGGCAGTTGCCCGTATCCTTTGGCGGAAGATTCATTCTGCAAATCCGGCTTCGTCCCCTCGTGCGGCTGTAGCTCCGTTGCAAATCTCTCCGGCGTCCATTCTGTTCCGGCCAGGCGATATCTGTCTTTCCCTGTCCGCGACGTGGGGTTTGCCGCTTTACGGCGAAGTGATTGCGGCGAACAAGATTCAAGGCCATGCGAAGTGTATCAATCTTATCTATGACCTGATCCCGACGCTTTTTCCGCAATGGATGCCGCCGGGTTTTTCGGATGTCGTCACCCTCTGGGCGCGGCAGCAGATGGAAAATGCCGATTTGATCCTTACAATTTCGAATTTCCAGAAAGGTGAAATTTCGAGATACATGGAGGCTGAAAAGATATCGCCTCGATCCATTGAAGTTGTTCGCTTGGGCGATAATCCGAACTTCATGGCGAGTATCGCGGCCGATAAGCCGCTGCCGTTGCCTCGATATATCCCCGATCGAAAGTTTGTTATCTGCGTCTCATCGCTTGATGTCCGCAAAAACCAGAGCTTGCTTTATCAGGTCTGGCGCCGTTTGGCTGAAGGGCTTGGACCGGACTGCCCCCAGTTGCTTCTGATTGGTGCGCAGCAGTTGTACGTGTCCGATCTGCTGTACCAGATAAGCAGGGATCGACTGGTGAACAAACTCGTCATTCACTTGGATAACGTGGTCGATGAAGAACTCGCGTGGTACTATCGGAACAGCGAGTTCACGGTCTATCCATCGGTTTACGAGGGATGGGGCTTGCCGATTTCGGAGAGCCTCTCTTTGGGAAAATACTGCATTGCTGGCAACATGACTTCGTTGCCTGAGGCCGGAGGAGACCTGGTCGACTATTTCGATCCGCTCGACTTTGTCGGCTGTCACAAGCTTGTTCACCGCGCGCTGACCGACCCCGGCTACGTCAAGCAGCGCGAGCAGCTCATTCGTGCGAACTATGTGCCATATAACTGGGCCGAGACCGCGTCGCATGTTTCCGAGATCGTGGATCGGCTGGCCGGACAGGCCCGGCAGGAAAAGATTCAAGCCGTGCTTGTGCGCGACTGATGCAATCCACCATCAAGCAATCAATAGAGTTTGGTACATAGATGCTCATAGGCTTTGAATCCAGCATCTTGAACCGCTCGATGACGGGTGTTGCAAATTACACTTTCAACATTGTTCGCCATGCCTTGGAAGTCGCGCCGGATATCGGCTTTGCCGGGTTTCGCGGGTTTGATTGGCGGAAGTTTGACCTTGCCGCGGTCCACAAGATTGCGCGTTCGCAGCATAAACTTCATGATTTGGAGCAGCCGCACGCAACTCCGTTTGTGCGCATCAGGAAGCTGATGCTCGACAGTGCGATGGGTTGGCCGGGCTCACGCGCAGCGGGCGCGATTTATCGCGAGATGCGAAGAGGGCGATTTGCAGCGTCGGTGCGGAAGC
>JAGVII010000265.1 GCA_020056155.1 Afipia sp. | reverse complement strand
TTCGTCAAGGGCGCGCAGCCGCCTGCGACATGGCCGCAGATCGATCCTGACGCCATCGCGCTGCTGCAATATACCGGCGGCACCACAGGATTGCCCAAGGGCGCGATGCTGACCCACAGCAACCTGACCTCGGCGGTTTCGATCTATGACGTGTGGGGCGCGAAGCAGAAGGCCGAGCGCAACACCGTCGAGCGCGTCATTCTCGTGCTGCCGCTGTTTCATATCTACGCGCTCACCGTCGTGCTGCTGCGCACCCTGAAAAACGGCGACACGATCTCGCTGCATCAGCGTTTCGATCTCGAAGCCGTGATGCGCGACATCGAGGTGAAGCGGGCGACCGCGTTCCCCGGCGTTCCCACCATGTGGATCGCCATCGCCAGCCTGCCTGATCTGGACAAGCGCGACCTGTCGTCGCTGGCTTTCGCGGGCTCGGGCGGCGCGCCGCTGCCGGTGGAAGTCGCGAAAGTGTTCGAACGCAAGACCAAACTCGCGCTGAAAAGCGGGTGGGGCATGACCGAGACCTGCTCGCCCGGCACCGGCCATCCGCCGGAAGGTCCGGAGAAGCCCGGTTCGATCGGGTTGATGCTGCCCGGCATCGAGATGGACGTGGTATCGCTGGACGATCCGAAAAAGGTGATGCCGGTCGGCGAAACCGGCGAAATCCGCATCCGCGGCCCGAACGTCACCAGGGGGTACTGGAATCGCGAGGCGGAAACCGCCGAGGCGTTCGTCGGCGACCGCTTCCTGACCGGCGATATTGGCTATATGGATAGTGACGGATACTTCTATCTGGTCGACCGCAAGAAGGACATGATCATCTCCGGCGGCTTCAACGTCTATCCGCAGATGATCGAGCAGGCGATCTACACCCACCCGTCGGTTCAGGAAGTCATCGTGATCGGCATTCCCGACGATTATCGCGGCGAAGCGTCCAAGGCGTTCGTGACGCTGCGTGCGGGTGCGGAGCCGTTCACCATTGAGTACCTGCGCGCATTCCTCACCGGAAAACTAGGCAAGCACGAATTGCCCGTGGCCGTGGAATTTCTTAAGGAATTGCCGCGCACCAGCGTCGGAAAACTCTCTCGTCACGAGTTACGCAACCAGCAACGCCATCAACCGCAACAACCCAAACTTGCAACAGGAGGTCGTTCATGACCCAGGCCGTTATCGTTTCCACCGCACGCACCCCGATCGGCAAGGCCTATCGCGGCGCTTTCAACAACACCGAAGGCGCGACGCTGCTCGGTCACGCCATCGAGCACGCCGTCAAGCGCGCCGGCGTCGATGGCGCGGAAATCGAGGACGTGGTGATGGGCGCTGCCATGCAGCAGGGCGCCACCGGCGGCAACATCGCCCGCAAGGCGGCGCTTCGCGCCGGCCTTCCTGTGTCGGTCGCCGGCACCACCATCGACCGCCAGTGCGCCTCGGGCCTGCAGGCCATCGCGCTCGCCGCGCGTTCGGTGATCTATGACGGCGTCGAGATCGCCGTTGCCGGCGGCGGTGAATCGATCAGCCTCGTGCAGAACGAGCACATGAACACGTTCCACGCGGTCGATCCCGCGCTGAAGGCGATCAAGGGCGACGTCTACATGGCCATGCTCGATACCGCCGAAGTGGTGTCGAAGCGCTACGGCATTTCGCGCGAGCGTCAGGACGAGTACTCGCTTGAGAGCCAGCGCCGCACCGCCGCTGCCCAGCAGGGCGGCCGCTTCAAGGACGAAATCGCGCCGATGACCACCAAGATGGCGGTCGCCGACAAGGTCACCAAGGAAATTTCGTTCAAGGACATCACCCTGTCGCAGGATGAAGGTCCGCGTCCGGAAACCACCGCGGAAGGCCTCGCAAGCCTGAAGCCGGTGCGTGAAGGCGGCACCATCACCGCCGGCAACGCCAGCCAGCTCTCCGACGGCGCCAGCGCTGCTGTCATCATGAGCGACGCCATGGCCGCCAAGAAGGGCCTCAAGCCGCTCGGCATTTTCCGCGGCTTCGTGTCCGCCGGCTGCGAGCCGGATGAAATGGGCATCGGTCCCGTGTTCGCGATTCCGCGCCTGCTCAAGCGTCACGGCCTCAAGGTCGAGGATATCGACATGTGGGAACTGAACGAAGCCTTCGCGGTGCAGGTGATCTATTGCCGCGACAAGCTGGGCATCGACCCGGAGAAGCTCAACGTCAACGGCGGCTCGGTCGCGGTCGGCCATCCTTACGGCATGACCGGTTCGCGCCTCGCGGGCCATGTGCTGGTCGAAGGCCGCCGCCGCAAGGCGAAGTACGGCGTGGTGACGATGTGCGTCGGCGGCGGCATGGGTGCTGCCGGGCTGTTCGAGATTTTGCAGTAAGGACCAGACACGCCGTCATTGCGAGCGAAGCGAAGCAATCCAGAGGCAGCAAGCAACGACTGGATTGCTTCGTCGCCTCGCTCCTCGCAATGACGAATGCGGACAGGAATTGAATTCGTTTTTCAGGAGGGTCCCATGGATCTCAGTTTCAGCAAGGAAGAACTGGCGTTTCGCGACGAGGTGCGGACCTTCTTCAAGGAAAGTCTTCCCGCCGATATCCGCCAGAAGCTGGTGGAAGGCCGCCACACGAGCAAGGAAGACATGGTGACGTGGCAGCGCATCCTGAACAAAAAGGGATGGGCGGTGCCGCATTGGCCGGTGGAATACGGCGGCACCGGCTGGTCGTCGGTGCAGCAGTATATCTTCCTCGAAGAGTTGCAGGCCACGCCCGCGCCGTCGCCGCTGCCGTTCGGCGTCAACATGGTCGGGCCGGTGATCTACACCTTCGGCAACGAAGAGCAGAAGAAGCACTACCTGCCGCGGATCGCTAATCTCGACGACTGGTGGTGCCAGGGCTTTTCCGAGCCGGGCGCCGGTTCCGATCTCGCCTCGCTGAAGACCACCGCCAAGCGCAAGGGTGACGTCTACGTCATCAACGGCCAGAAGACCTGGACCACACTGGCGCAGCACGCCGACTGGATCTTCTGTCTCTGCCGCACCAACGCCGAGGCGAAGAAGCAGGAAGGCATTTCGTTCATCCTGTTCGACATGAAGTCGCGCGGCGTCACCGTGCGGCCGATCCAGACCATCGACGGCGGCGTTGAGGTCAACGAAGTGTTCTTCGATGACGTCGAGGTGCCGGT
>JAGVII010000547.1 GCA_020056155.1 Afipia sp. | reverse complement strand
AGGATCAGGGCGCATTTTTCGTCAACATACAATTGCCGGATGGCGCATCTGTCGCGCGCACGAGCGAATCCGTTCGCGACGTCGAAAAGATTCTGGCGGGTATACCGCAGGTCCAGGATGTTGTCGCTGTCATTGGCTATTCGTTGCTGGACAGCTTTGCCGCCAGCAACAACGCTTTCGTCATCGCCAAACTCAAGCCGTTCGAACAGCGCACTGCCGCGGCGGATAAGGCACAAGTCCTGATTGGACAGATGTTCGTCGCAGGCCAGCAGGTTCGAACGGCGACCGTGCTTCCTTTCAATCTGCCGCCGGTCGTGGGGCTTTCGACCAGCGGCGGCTTCGAGTTTATGCTCGAATCGCTGGAAGGCGCAGAGCCAGCGACGCTCGGCAACCTGGCAAACGGAGTGGTCGCTGCAGCCAACCAGGATCCGAAACTGAGGCGGGTGTTCACGACCTACGGGGCGAACGCGCCCTCGCTCTTCCTCGATATCGATCGCGAAAAAGCGCAGGCGCTTGGTGTCGCGATCGGAGACATTTTCGCTGCGCTGCAGACCACGCTGGGAGGTTCCTATGTCAATGACTTCAATCTCTTCGGCCGCACCTGGCAGGTCAATCTTCAGGGTGACGTAACGAACCGCAGGGACATTCCGGCACTATGGGACATCTATGTCCGCAGTGCCGGCGGCGCCATGGTACCGCTCCAGTCGATTGCGGAGCTTCGGACAGTCACCGGACCGGCTGTCATCACACGTTACAACAACTATCGGTCCGTGACCGTGAACGGCTCGCCGGCCCCCGGTGTCTCCTCCGGTGAAGCCATGAAAGCGATGGCGATGGTCTCGGCAAAGGCATTGCCGCCAGCCTATGCCTTCGAATGGACGGGGACCGCCTATCAGGAACAGCAGGCCGAGGGACAGACGACAATTATTCTTGGGCTTGCGTTGCTCTTCGCTTATCTCTTCCTTGTCGCGCTCTACGAAAGCTGGACCATTCCGGTACCCGTACTCTTGTCGGTGGCGATAGGTGTTCTCGGCGCTTTCCTAGGATTCCTGTTTGCGAGACTGACCCTCGATCTTTATGCGCAGATCGGCTTGGTCGTGCTGATCGCCTTGGCCGCCAAAAACGGCATCCTGATCGTCGAGTTCGCCAAGGAACAGCGCGAGCTCGGTCTCAGCATCAAGGAAGCTGCCGAGCTCGGAGCAAAACTTCGCTTCCGCGCGGTGATGATGACGTCGATCGCATTCATCCTCGGCTTGGTCCCGCTCGTCTGGGCGGATGGAGCCTCGATGATCGCTCGCCGTAACGTCAGTACGCCCGTCTTCGTCGGTATGACGGTTGCCAGCACGCTCGGGATTTTCCTGATCCCCATGCTGTACGTCACATTCCAGACTCTGCGCGAAAAGCTCAAAGCGAAGTTCAGAAAGTCCAAGACTGCGCATAGCGCCGATGTCGTCGTCGGTTCGTGAAGCGAGGATGTTCATCATGGCCCCGAATGGTCTGATCAAGCTCAGGCGATTTGTTCGGTCTTGGACGATATCGCACGAACGCGACGTATCAGATACATTTGAGCACTATCGTCGGATGTTTCGAGCCAGATTCCGTCGCGAGATGGATTGGCTGAGGCTGATGGTTCTCGGCGGCATCCTTACTACATTCAGCGCTCTTGCCCTTGCCGACGCCCTCGCGGTTCAACCGGGCCAAGAGCATTTTAGCGGCGGTTCAGCCATATTCAGTGGCATAATCATGATTTTAGTTGTTCTAAAGATCGCAAGAGGCGACATCTACATCGACTGGCTGATGAATGGGATACCTTGCATCCTTGCAGGAGTGGCGCTTTCGTCGGACGAGAACCTCACAAGTATTTCGACGTTGATTTTTTTAAGCACTTTCTTGGTGGCATCCGGAATAGCTCGAATCTGGATAGGCCTGACAGCTTCGCCGGAGGACGGCGCAACATGGATTCTGTCTTCCGGGTGCGTCGCCATACTCAGCGCGTTCTGGATCTTCTGTGCATGGTTTCTTGCCATGCCGACGACGGCCGCACTCATTCTAGCTTTCGATACGCTGTTTCAGGGCATCTCAATGACCGGATACGGCCTCTCCCTGAAGGAAGAGCGATGAGCATCACCGCATCGGTCTGTCTTGAAATAGTATTCTTAGCCGTGTCCGCGAATTAGAGGTGCACTAGCCAATGGCTCTCAAGAACATCGTTGTCTTCCTGGATCCGTCGCGGACTGGCGCAACTCGCGCTCGCTACGCCGTGGAGCTGGCTCTTCGTCACGGTTCGCATCTCATCGGTATCTTCGCTGTCCCGTCGGGCTGGCAGATAGATCCTGCAGATTCTTATGTCAGGGGGAGGGAAGCTATACGGCGGCTTATCGAACGTCACAAAGCGAAAGAGATCGCCATGTCCGAGGCCGCAAGCAAAAACTTTAGTATAGCCACGAAGCGGGCGGATATCAGCTTTGAGTTCCGTATCGTCCGTGAAATTGATGCCGATGATGCCAAACTACACTCTCTGCATGCTGATCTGGTGATCACGGGTCATCCGCCGCCGGGTGGGTTGCCTAGTGGCTGGTCGGCTGAGACGCTGTTGCTTGCTACCGGTGTTCCAATTCTCATCCTGCCTGATGGATGGAAGGCCGGGACCATCGCAGAGCGCGTGCTTCTGGCTTGGAACGCCAGCCGTCAAGCCCGGCGCGCGATTTCGGATTCGTTGCCGCTGCTGACGGCAGCCCAATTAATCTCCGTCGTTGTGGTCGATTCAGCGAAAAATCCGTTGCACGGTGAAGAGCCTGGTGCAGATGTTGCGGTCTATCTTAGCAGACATGGAGCCAATGTTACGGTCGAGCAGATTGATTCTAACGGATCGTCCATTGCTGATGTTATCTCGAATTATGCCGATCGCAATAATATGGACCTCATTGTGCTTGGCGCATACAGCCACGCGCGATCGCGCGAGATTGTCTTCGGGGGCGTGACGCGATCTCTGCTCAAGTCGGTGACCATCCCAATATTAATCTCTCACTGAATATGCTGATTGCGTT
>JAGVII010000739.1 GCA_020056155.1 Afipia sp. | reverse complement strand
GGGCCGCGGTCCGCGGAGAAAGGCGACGTGGCGGACCTGACATGACGTTTCGTTATGCCCTTTGGCGCAGATGCTGGATTGAAACTTGGTGTGAAGAGTTTCTCTGTGACGCCTTCGGCGCATTTTGCGCGGGACCAGCGTATGGATGGACCAACTATCATCTCTGCTTTCGAAAGAGTGAGGGCATTTTCCACGTTCCGGCCACCCGTCCCGCGTCGCATCCTGCTGACGATGCAAGGATGTCCGTGATCCTTGCGGTCTTGAGGCAAACTGATTGTGAGCGGGATGCCGAGGCGGTTGGCCGGGCTTGGCAAGAACTAACAAACGACCGGGATTCAGAGAAAACGGCGCTCTTCGACCTCTGCTATCCATCCGAAGCTTTGTCGGGCCTAGCATCCGCTGCCGTCGCCGCGTTTCGAGAGTGCGGAATTGTCGGTTTCAACATCCATAATCCGCCAAAAATCTCAGGCTTGCTTCAGGATGCCTGGCACATGTTCTGGAGCCCGACGACGCCCTACGAGACCTGGGAGCGAAACGCTCGCATACGTCTTCTCGACGAGATCTCTTAACGGAGGAAGAAATCTCTTAACGGCCGAGCAGTCTTGTGTCCTTCCCACGCTTTGCCTGCCAACAGCTGAAGCGTTTCTGTTGCTGCCGGAGATGCAAGATCCAGTGATTTGATGGCTTTGACTTGGTTCTGCGCAGGTTCTTCGTCAATGCGTAGAAATCGATTTCGAAGGAGGCTGCTCATCTGAGACAGCACCAAATGTTCTTGGGCTGCCATGATCGTTTGGATAAGCCCACGGCGCGCTATCCATGAAAAGGATCCGGGAGCTCGGGATTTCTCATGCACCGCGGAACCTTGCCGACGTGACGCGGTGCCGATCGAAAGCTGGTAGACCTCCTCCATCCGCGCGTGACAAAAGTTCAAAGCGTCGAGAAGTGCGATGATATCTGGTGCGTTGGCTACGAGACCACCGTCGATGTACTCGCTAGGTCCAATCTTCTTCGTTGGGAAAAAGGTCGGTGCCGCAGCGCTTGCGAGTATCGCATCTTCGATGCTCACGGCGCTGGCCGCTTTGCCCGCAATGCCTTTGGAACGAAAGACGCTCGTTTCGCCTGTTGAGTAGTTGACGGCCGTTATGATGAGTGGCGCGTCGTAGTCGCTGAGCAGAGTTGCGGCAACGGGCTTACCGAGCGTCTTGCGAATGGCTTCAAGGATTGGAGCCGGGCTATAGGGTGCCGCGACCACGAGCTGTTTGACGCTGGTGGTGATGCCACGAGCAAAGATCGACGGTCCGTAATCTTTGATTGTCGCCGCTAATGTCGTCGCTGGAACGGATGCCGAAAGGCCCGCAGCAAGGAGCGCGCCAATAGAGGTTCCAGAAATGATGTCAAAGCGGTTGTTGCACCGAACGTTGAACTTTGACTCGCATGCAGCAAGAAATTCGGCGCCGAAGAGCCCTCGATAGCCCCCACCGCTCAGTGCCAAGATCTGAAACCTATTAGGAGCGGACTGTGCCATTTCACTTGCGAACGAAGTCTTCAGGGTTTTCTACGGTGAGCCCGGGGATGTCTGCATGCGCATCCTGATGGTAGTCCACGTAAACAAATGGGAAATCTCCCCTCCCGACCAACGCTGTTGCGATCTCAACCTTTGTCGCGCTAGGCACTTCGAATGGCCGGCCGTCGGGGTCTCGATATGTGATCCTCATATCAAGCAGATCGCCCCAGCGTGCGGCGATCCGATGGTCCATCGCAATGATCCGGTCATCGCGCGCGAAATCTTCGAACAGCCTGTTTGCCTGGTCGATGAAGTCTCTGATCACCGGCACGGGATGCACGGCGGCTTCGGGCTTTGCCCGTGCCGCCGTGAGCGCTTGTTCAAGTTGCCATCTGATGGTCATAGGCGTCACTGCACTGATGCAGATATCGTCTGCATAGATGCCGCGCGAGTCTGCGGCTTCTAACCAAAGTTCAGCATTGAGGTTACGCCTCTTGATCACATCAAAGACGCACTGGGAGCTCATCAAATAGCGCGACATGAGCGACGACTAAAATACACGTCCGCGTCCGCCAAAAGTCTCCTCTCGAGACCGAGGCTCAAGACGCATCTTCACCACGCTTGCATCGAGCGGCTTTAGCTGTGCAAGCAATGCACTCGCGGGTCTTCGCCGTGCAGTTTTGCGTTCTGTTCCACCGCGAACTGAGTCAATCAGCGAGAGTATGGTATCCGACGATAGGACGAACGCTGCCTGAGGCAAATTGTCGACGCGCCCAGCCCTTGCAATCACATAAGCCTGCCCAGACTCAAGC